>JBAQMM010000034.1:0-22910 GCA_049302815.1 Anaerolineaceae bacterium
CAGGAAGGGCGTCAGGGTTGGTTTGGGGGTGAGTGAGGGGCGCAGCGTGGCGGTCGGAGCTAACACCGTTCCACTGGTAAGCGCCGGCAGCGGGGTTTCTCCGCGTTTGATCAGCAGGATTTGACCCGGCTGGATGATGGTGTCTGCGGTTAGATTGTTTAATACCAGCAGTTCGTCCAGCGAGATCCCGTATCCTTGAGCGATGGTGATGAGAAATTCACCCGATTGCACGGTGTGGGAGATGCTGCCATCCCGGTCAGGTGTGGCTGTTTGAAATATATAAAATCCCAGTGGGGTCTGGGTGGGCGCTGCCGGTGTAACAGTCGATCCTGCCTGGTACGCGCCGCGCTCCCAAACATGGTTCAGCGGTACTGGTTGGCTGTCTCCGCCGCTTTCTTGCGCCAGGACTGGGCTCGCGGAAATGAGCAGCATCAGCATTCCAGCGCCAATAACGGCGGGGAGCAGGCTCATCAGGAACATATTTGGAGCGGTCATACCAAGTTTTTGACTTTTCATGAATGCTTGTCATTATAACCCACAGCACCTGATTCGCCACCCAGGGGAACATTTTCAGGTTTTTTTCGTCCTGAGAGTACAGATTCAGGAAAACCGCCTAAGCGGGTCAACCTTATACCAGACGGGGGCATGCAGGTGGCATGCGCACTGTGATTAGTTATAATCTATGGAAATGATGGAAACAACAACAAATTCTTCTCTGCATAAACCAGGAACCCAGATCGCCTTTATCCTGATCGTCGGGATATTACTGGCGGCGGTCGTTGGCGGGGGAATGACATTTTCTTTTGAATCCCGGCACGCCCAAACCATTTATCCGGGCGTCAGCATCGCGGGGGTGGACCTTTCCAATTTAACGGTTGGTCAGGCGGTGGTCAAAATCAACGAGGGCATCGCTTATCCCACCGACGGCAAGCTGCTTTTTACTTTTGGCGAGTCCAAATGGTTTTATACCCCCCAGCAGCTTGGCTACAGCCTGAACCCTTATATCAGTGCCGATCAGGCTTTTTTGGTAGGAAGGGGCCAGGGCTTTTTCCGAAACCTGGCAACGCAACTGCAGTCCTCCAGGCAGGGTGTACAGATCGGACCCACTGCGGTCTATGACCAGCGCTTGGCTTACGCGGTCCTTCAAGGGATCGCCCAGCAGATTGACAAACCGGTCGTCGAAGCGACCATCGGGCTCAATGGGACGGAAGTGGTGGTCAATGCTGGTCAGGTCGGGCGGCAGGTGAACATCATCGCCAGTTTGG
Organism: Anaerolineaceae bacterium; assembly: GCA_049302815.1. GTDB lineage: Bacteria > Chloroflexota > Anaerolineae > Anaerolineales > Anaerolineaceae > Mesolinea. The sequence goes on from JBAQMM010000034.1 coordinate 1,266, forward strand.
CATTGCTTGAAGACCTGCTGATGGAGCAGAGAGATGGTGTGGTGCCATTGGTGGTGACGGAGACCGAACCTCTCATCATGGACGTCCAAACGGCAGCAGACCAGGCGAAACAGATCGTCAGCGCGCCACTGCTGCTGAAGATGCCAGAAGGGAGCCCCAACCTGGGACCTTGGACGATTGAGACCACTGACCTGGCGAAGCTGCTGGTGATTGAGCGCAAGGCTGAGGGAAACAACGCGGAATACCAGGTGTCTTTGAACCAGCCCGCCCTGCTCAGTTATCTGACCAGCCTGGCGCCAGTGGTGCGGACAGAACCGGTGAATCCGCGCTTTATCTTCAATGATGAGACCAGGCAGTTGGAAGTGATCCAACCGGCTGTCATCGGGCAGGCACTTAATATAGAAGCCAGCCTGCAGGAGATCACCACAAAACTGCAAAGCGGCGAACACCAGGTGTCCCTGGTGATCAATCAGGTGGACCCGCCAGTGAAGGACGATACCAGCGGGGAAAGCCTGGGCATCACCGAATTAGTCGTCGCCGAGACGTCTTACTTTTACGGATCGGACCCCGCCCGCGTTCAAAACATCGCGGCGGCTTCCAGCAGCTTTCATGGACTGCTAGTAGCACCAGGCGCCACCTTCTCCATGGCGAGTGAGCTTACTGACATCAGCCTGGAGAACGGCTATGCCGAAGCCTTGATCATCGTGGGCAAGGAAACCATTAAGGGTGTTGGCGGCGGCGTCTGCCAGGTGAGCACCACGCTCTTCAGGACGGCTTTCTTTGGAGGCTTTCCAATCGCGGAACGGCATGCCCATGCCTACCGGGTGGGGTATTACGAACAACAAGCCAATGGCTCTTGGAATACCGACCTGGCTGGATTGGATGCCACTGTATATGTGCCCCTGGTGGATTTTAAATTTGTGAATGATACCCCGTACTGGCTCTTGATGGAAACCTACGTTGAAGGGTATTCCCTGACCTGGAAGTTCTATTCCACCAAGGACGGACGCAGCATGGAGTGGACCACCACCGGCGTCACCAACGTCCAATCTCCTCCGGACCCGATTTACCGGGAGAACCCTGAGCTTGAACAAGAAACGATCAAGCAGGTGGATTGGGCGGTGGACGGTGCCTCGGTGACGGTGAACCGCATGGTTTACAAAGACGGCGGTGTTTATTTTACGGACACCTTCCAGACGGACTACGTCCCCTGGCAGGCTATTTTTGAATACGGACCGGGCACGGAAATTCCCGAGTAAGTTTCCGGTGCCTGAATTGACAATGCCTGCTTATGGTACAATACTCGGGCCAGAGGCGATTCACTCCCATGCGGAGGGGATTTCCGGTTGGCATGAAAGATTGGAGGCTTTGTGATTAATCAACAACTATTGGATCTGTTGCGCTGCCCTGTGTGTGTTAAGGAAAAAACAGGCTTGCTCGAACTCTACCAGGACAGCTGGTTAATCTGCCAGGATTGCGGCCGCAAGTATCCGATCTGGGATGACATCCCCGTGATGCTGATTGAGAAAGGCGACAAGTGGCAGGGTACCACCCGGGACAAGCTGCCAGTTCCGCCTCCCAGAGAAAACTGAGAACTTCAAATAATAAAAGATTGAACGCCTGGGGTTATCAACCAGGCGCTTCGTTTCAAGGTGAGTATGAAAAATTTTTGGAATAAGATAAAAAACGCGTTGCCCAGAGACCGCAAAACGCAAGTGATTGTGGGAATCTTGGTGGTGCTCGGCATTGTCGGCGGGATCGCGTTCGGCAATTCTGTCAATAACTTCGTGGCAGGGATGACCATTGTCAATCTGCCTGGCGTGCCGGTGCTGGAGGAATTCACTTCCAATCCGGAAGTCATCCCTGGCGCGGAGGAAATCGCGACCACGGTTGCTCCTTCGCTGGCGGAATTGCCGGAAGCCTGGGACGGAAAAACTCGAGTCAACATTTTGATCATGGGCTTGGACGCACGTGACCTGGAAGATTACAAGGCTCCGCGTACGGATTCCATGATCTTGTTTACTCTGGATTCGCTCAGCATGACTGCGGGAATGATCTCCATCCCGCGGGACCTGTGGGTGAAGATCCCGGGATCGGACTACGGCAAGATCAACATGGCCTATGCCATCGGGGAATCTTACCAGTTGCCTGGCGGAGGTCCTGCCCTGGCTGTCAGTACGGTGGAAGACCTGCTGGGTGTTCCGATCCAATATTATGCCCAGATTGATTTTGCGGCTTTCATCAAGTTCATTGATCACATTGAAGGGGTAAAAGTGGAAGTGCCAAGCCGGATCCAGTTGGATGTAGTTGGCACTAAGAAGTCCATGTGGCTGGACCCTGGAACCTACACCTTGCCCGGGGAATGGGCGCTGGCTTACGTCCGCGCGCGCGGAACCGAAGGGGGAGACTTTGATCGGGCGAATCGTCAACAGCAGGTGATCATGGCAATTCGTGACCGGGTTTTGGCGTTTGACATGATGCCTACCCTGATTGCTAATTCCGGTGAGATTTACGCCGATCTTTCCTCCGGCATCAGAACCAATCTCTCGGCAGACCAGATAATCCAACTGGTACTCAAAACGCTGGACGTCCCGCGGGATCAGATCAAGCACAGCGTGATTGATGGTCAATACGTTAATTTCGGAAAATCTCCTGATGGTCTGGACATTCTCCGCCCAATTCCAGATAAGATTCGCGTCCTGCGGGATGAGATTTTTTATGGTGGAGAGGGCGAAAGTGCCTCGGTGACTACCCAAGATTTGCAGGCGATCTTGCAGGATGAACACGCCAGTGTATCCGTGCGTAACTGCTCTTCCGGCGCGGGTCTGGCTGAAAAAACCGGTGAGTACCTGAAAGGGCAGGGGATCAACGTGGTGGAGGAAGTCAATTCGGATTACCAGACCTATTCGCGCATCACCCTGTACGGAAGCAAGCCCTACGCGCTGAAGTACCTGGTGGACCTGATCAAGATAGTGCCATCAGCCAACATTGTGTATGCCTATGACCCGAACGCGACAGTAGATATTGTTTTACAATTGGGAGATGACTGGCTGAACAGTAACACCTTGCCCTGAGATAAAATTTGAGACGATGAACAGGCTGACCAATATTGGTCAGCCTGTTTTTGTAGTTGATCCTGTTTGCGCTGCCGGGAGCAGGTCTGTCGGATCAGACAATTTACAACGGTCTGGTGGGCGAATAAGGCAAGTTTTAGTTCGCGCCAGTCTCCTGACTGTGCAGTGCCCTGTAAGGGTCGTAACGTGGCGATGACAACGACCCCCTACGTTTACGTCGGTCTCCTGAGTGCGAAGCCTCCCGTTGGGACTGTGGGTCTCCCCTTTCCTGGTTACGCCGTTATTTATAACGGGGGGTTTGCATCAAAGTTAAGCTGGTGGATTCCGATTCATAAACCCTCTCTTACGAAGGCAATTAATGTAGGTCAGGCGAGCCTGATTCCTGCCAAACCATGAGCCCGCTGCCCTTGCCCGATGGTTGATCTATATCAATTTCTAACATTATTTTTACTTTTGAAATCTTGACAATCTTTCATCGCGAGGATGATAATACTCGAGAGATTTACAGTCGTGGAGGAGAGGCAAAATGGATGTAAACTTTTTCCTGGTAATCCTGGTTGGTTTTATCGCTCAGCTCATTGATGGCAGCCTGGGGATGGCGTATGGAGTCAGCGCAAACAGTTTTCTGCTTGGCGTTGGAATTCCTCCGGCGGTTGCCAGTGCCAGCGTCCATACTGCTGAAATTGTCACAACGGCAGTATCCGGAGCTTCACATTGGAAACTGGGCAATGTTGATAAGAAGATGGTCAGAGCGCTATTAATCCCTGGAGTAATCGGGGGTGCGTTGGGTGCCTATATTCTAACCAGCCTTGACGGGAATAAGATCAAGCCCTATATTGCCGTATACCTGATCATCATGGGCATCAGGATCTTAGTTGCAGCCTTTAAACCCGCGACCAACCCCGAAGAAAAACAAGTCAGCCGATGGTTGATCCCACTGGGGTTCTTCGGCGGCGCTTTTGATGCTCTGGGCGGCGGGGGGTGGGGACCCATTGTGACAACCACGCTGATCTCCAGCGGGCATGCCCCCCGAAAGGTGATTGGCTCGGTCAATCTGTCTGAATTCTTTGTGACTTTTGCCGAGGTGGTGCTTTTTATCGCCACCATCGGACTCAGCCATTGGCATTACATTCTGGGTCTGTTGATTGGCGGGGTCCTGGCGGCACCGCTGGGAGCCTTCCTCACCAAGAAAATCCCCGCAAAGGTACTGATGATCATTGTAGGGGTGTTGATCATCTTCCTGCAATGCCGAACACTTTACCAGATTTACTTCTAAGATGAGCCCGGCAAATCTGACCCCGTTTCAGCATGCGATCAGCCCTGAATGGCGGATAAAAAACAACGGTCACAAGCCCCTGGTGCTGTGGTTCACAGGTCTTTCGGGCAGCGGGAAGAGTTCCATCGCCGGCGCTCTGGAAATCTTACTGGTCGAGAATTATCATGCTCATACCTGTCTCCTGGACGGTGACACCCTCCGAATGGGGTTGAATAAAGACCTGGGGTTTTCGGATGAGGATCGTTCTGAGAACATTCGTCGTGTCGGCGAAGTGGCAAAATTGATGTATGACGCCGGACTGATCACCCTGGTTTCGTTTATCAGCCCTTTCGCGGCCGATCGGGACAGGGCAAGATCCCTGTTCCCAGAGAACGGCTTTTGGGAAATTTTTGTGGACTGCCCGGTGGAGGTTTGCCGCAGCCGGGACCCCAAGCAGCTCTATCAGCGCGCCCAGACCGGTGAGGTTGCCAATTTCACCGGCATCAGTTCGCCCTACGAACCGCCGGAAAACCCCGAAATGTTGCTTCATTCCAGCCGCTTCAGCATTGCTGAATGTACCAACCAGGTGCTTGAGCGGCTTCTGAGTGAGGGAGTGATTAAGCTCCCCTAAGGTAAGAAAAGATTAGGAAAACAGTGGATCATCTCTATGAATTAGAAAATCGCAGCGTCTATATACTGCGCGAGGCTTATGCCAATATCAAAAACCTGGGCATGTTATGGTCGATGGGAAAAGACAGCACCGTGCTGCTTTGGCTGGCGAGGAAAGCCTTTTTTGGTCATGTGCCTTTCCCGCTGATCCATATTGATACCCATTACAAGATCCCGGAGATGATCCGCTACCGCGATCGGCTGGTTCGTGAGATGCATTTGACCATGATGGTAGGAGCCAACCTTGAGGCGCTGGAAAGCAAACAAACCTTCCCTGATGGCACGCTTGACCGGCTGGGCTGCTGCGCCGCCCTCAAGACCCAGGCATTGAAGCAGACCCTGGATGGCACCGGACCCCGCTTTCGGTTCAACCACGAAAAAGATGGCTATGAGCGGGAAGAGAACCCCCTGCCATTCACTGGCGTGATCGTCGGCGTGAGGGCGGATGAAGAAGGTTCACGTTCCAAGGAACGCTATTTTTCCGCGCGGGACCAACAAAATGAATGGAATGTTGCCAACCAGGCGCCTGAATTCTGGAACCAGTACAAAACTGAATTTGCCCCTGGGACCTCCGTTCGGGTTCATCCGCTGTTGGATTGGACTGAACTGGATATCTGGGAATACATTCGGGCGGAGTCCATCCCAACTGTATCGCTGTATTATAACCAGGGCGATGGCAAACGTTACCGTTCCCTGGGCTGCTACCCGTGCACTTTCCCGGTTGAATCGAACGCAAAAAACGTGGACGAGATCATCGAAGAATTAAGCGTGGGAAGATTTGCCACGATCGCTGAACGCTCAGGGCGCGCGCAGGATAAGGACGATGGCGGTTCGCTGGAAACCTTGCGGAAAGACGGGTACATGTAATGGGTCAGGCGCAAGGTGAAGTGAGGCAACCAGCAACAGCTGAAAACATGAACATCGTCTTTGTTGGCCACGTGGACCACGGCAAGAGCACCATTGTCGGACGGCTTTTGGCGGATACGAACACACTGCCCAAGGGCAAGTTGGAGGCTTTGCAGCAGGATTGCGCCCGCAGAGGGGTGCCTTTTGAGTATGCCTACCTGATTGACGCGCTCAAGGATGAAAGAGCGCAAAGCATCACCATCGATACTGCCCGCATTTTCTTCAAATCCAAAGTCCGGGATTACCTGATCCTGGATGCCCCCGGGCACATCGAATTCATCAAGAACATGGTCACCGGCGCTTCGCATGCCGAGGCGGCAGTGCTGGTCATCGATGCTCAGGAAGGCGTGATGGAGAATTCCAAGCGGCATGGTTACCTGTTGAGCCTGCTGGGTATCAAGCAGATCATTGTTGCCATCAACAAAATGGACCTGGTGGATTATGACCAGGAGATATTTGAACAGGTCAAAGCAGAATACACCGAATTTCTAAAAACCATTCAGATAGAGCCGGCCTGTTTCATCCCGCTAAGCGGGCGTGAGGGCGAGGGAGTGGTGTTCCCCAGCGCGGCGATGCCCTGGTATTCTGGTATGACCGTGCTGGAAGCACTGGACTCGTTCGAAAAGCAAAAACCCCTCACCGACCGGCCTCTGCGCATTCCCATTCAGGATGTTTACAAGTTTTCCGGTCCGGGGGATCAACGGCGCATCATTGCCGGCACGGTCAGCAGCGGCGTGGTGCATGAGGGGGACCAGCTGGTAGTCTACCCATCGGGAAAAACAACGCACCTGAAGAGCTTCGCAGCCTACAACAAACCACATCAAGCCGCGGCTGAATGCGGCGAAGCCATCGGGCTGACCATGCAGGAACAAGTTTATGTCCGGCGGGGAGAAATGGTCAGCAGGGCCGCAGATCCCGCGCCCCAGGTCAGCTCCCGCTTACGGACGAGCCTGTTTTGGATTGGGGAACAACCTTTGAGCATCAACAAGACCTATCTGCTCAAAGTTGGGACGGTCAAAGAACATGTTAAGGTGGAAGCAATTCACCAGGTGATCGATGCAGCTTCGTACAATAAGCTTGAAACCTCCACGGAAGTGCGGCGTCACGAGGTGGCGGAAGTGACACTGAAAGCCACCCACCCACTGGCATTTGATACTTCTGACCAGATGCCAGATACGAGCCGCTTCGTGCTGGTGGATGGCTATGAGATCGCCGGTGGAGGCATTATTCGCGAAGCCCTGCCTGATGAGGATACCCGCCTGCGCGATGAAGTGTACCTGCGCAATCAGAAGTGGGTGCAAGGTTTGATAACCGCTGAGCAGCGTTCAGCCCGTTTTGACCAGACCGCGTCCCTGATCATCATCACCGGCAAGAAAGGCGTGGGGCGCAAGCGTTTGGCCGCGACGCTTGAGCGCGGAATGTTCGAGCACGGTAACCTGGTTTATTACTTAGGCATCGGATCGGTCATCTACGGGGTGAACGCCGACCTGATGAATCGGAGTGACCCAGAAGAGTGGGCGGAACACTTGCGCCGCTTCGCGGAAGTATGCCACCTGATGCTGGATACCGGGTTGATTCTGATCATTACGGCGGTCGAGTTAACCAATTCGGATGTAAAAATTCTGAAAGCCATCATCAATACAGAGGTCATTGAAACGGTATGGCTGGGTGATGAAATCACGACCGACCTGATCCCGGACATTCATTTGAAACTGACTGAATCTCAGGAAGACCAGATGCAGAAGATCAAGGCTGGTATTATCGGCGCTGGCCTGCTCAACGGGAACAGGCACTGCCAGATCAGCTGAAGGTCATCTGGTAAATTCGCTGGCTTGCCCCAGGATTGAATCGGCTTGATCCCGGAGATTCGCGAATTATCGCAGCGCACACACTCCTATTATGGTAAGGCGTAAGGTGCATGGCACTACCAGAGTAATTTCCACAGCTATTCATTCATCCTGTTGATCAGGAAAATTGGTGACGCATTTAATACCAGGCACAGAATATTTCTTCAGAATTTCGTAAGTGAACGCTTAGCCCTGGCGGTTTGGCAAGTATATTGCACTGGCCAGCGGTGGCAGGCTGATATGACGGGAACTGGTGGAAGAAACCCGACCAGACGGCAGTCCCTTGCCGAATTCTCGAAAGAGCGGGCAAGAGTCTGACGTGCTGGATGCTGCCTCTGCCTGGCAGCGCCAGTTCTTTTGTAGGCAAATTTCTGAGGTATCATATTAGCGGGTCTGGATATGTTATGGATTGAATTAAAAACGATTGTGGTCATTCTGCTGATGCTACTGCTGCCTGGCTGGGCAATCCTGGCGGTGAGCGGCTTTTGGAAGCGTTGGGAGCCTCTGCAACGGTGGTTCCTGGCGGTTTGTTTCGGGGTGGCCTTCTACCCGGTTTTGTATTATTCTGCACGTTTTTTGCTGCCGGGACTGCGCATTGGAGATACCAAATTGGTCCTACTGCTGTTTGTTTGCGCAGGACTGATTATGTGGAAACTACATAAGGATTGGAAGGAACAGTTTCAGTTTGGTCAATGGGGATGGGTGGTGCTGGGTGTACTGGCTGCCACGCTGTTCACCAGGTTGATCCTGGCGCATCAGTATCCCTACCTGGCAGGTGACGATTCGCTCCACCATACCTTACTCACAGAATTAACCGCGACTACTGGCAAGTTGCCCTATACGCTCGAACCCTATGATTCCACCTCGCTGAATGATTACCACCTGGGGTTATATGCCCTGACAGCCCCGCTGAGCCTGCTGGCCGGCATCCCTTCGGATAGAGCTCTGCTTTGGATGAGCCAATTCTTGAGTGGGATTTGCGGGGTGGGCGTATTTCTCTTTCTGGATCGGAAAGTCTCGCGCCTGGCGGGCGTCGCCGGCATGGTGATGGCTGGTCTACTCTCGCCATTTCCTTCCTGGTATATTAATTGGGGTCGCTTTACGCAACTATCTGCCCAAACGATCCTTCTGCCGGCGGTACTGGTCACCTGGGAGGTTCTATCGCCGCATGGAAAAAGCAGTGGTGAGAAGAAATACCGCCGGTATGTCTATTTGATCCTGGCTGGCTTGTTGAATGCGGGCGTGTGCCTGCTGCATTTCAGGGTGGCAGGTTTTATGCTTCCACTAACCTTGATCATTTGTGTTGTCGCGCTTATCACCTCACGCAAGCAGGGAAAAAAGAGCTTACAGACGCTGGTAAATGTCATAATCATCGCTGCGATCACGCTGGTGATCATTCTTCCGACCTTAATCCCGGGCCTGACCGCCTATTTGGATAAACGGGTCAGGGACGGTACCACCTCCGAAAGCGAACCCAGACCGACCCTGGCATCGCAATCCTATTATTCAGATGGGGAAAAGACAGCCGTTCAGATCAGCAAGGAATCAATACCGCTTTTTGGTATTGGGGCTGCTGGTCTGGTTTTTGGCTTGATCCTGAAGAAACATCGGATGCTCAGCGCGATTACGCTATTTTGGGTAATCATGCTGATGGTGGAAGCTTACGCTTACCTGCTCAATGTCTATGCTCTGGCATTTACCAACATCACGGCGGTATTGTTGATGTTGTATCTGCCCCTCTCGCTGGCTTTTGGCATCCTGACAGATTCATTGCTGTGGTTTTCCTCGAAAAGGAACCTGGCTGCATCCGAGAACTTTATCATCTTCCTGGTGTTACTTGCAGGCTTTGTGGGATCTTATTATCGTATCAATGAGTATGAAGAGCAGCGTGCCTACATGACCCCTGAGGATCAAAAGGCGATGGAATGGGTGAAAGAGAATACCCCCAGCGATGCTGTCTTTGCTGTGAACACCAGCTTTTTAAACCCAAGCATGCCTTTTGGCGTCGATGCGGGCTACTGGCTGCCTTATTACGGGCAGAGAAAGACCACCACGCTGACTTTACTGGCTTCCCTCTCTGAAGAAAATGACGCGGAATTAATCCGGGCTGAATCCGTTTTGACCCTCTACGAACCTGAGCCAGATCTGGAGCAGGTCTGTCAAAATGGGATCGACTATATCTATGCGAGCCCGAAGCAAACCAGAACCCGCCAGTTTGACATGGATACCCTGGCGCAACTGCCCGGCACCAATATGGTATATGACCAGGATGGCGTGCGGATATTGCAGATTTGTGAGTGATCACAGCGGATCGGGCCTTGTGCACAGGTGACTGCGCCCATCGCCGGTCTGTGGAGAAAAAATGATAGTTTGTTATTTTGGGACTTACCGTGAAGAATATTCACGCAATAAGATCATGATGGCTGCCTTAACCTCCGCGGGAGTGGAGATTAAAGAATGCCATGAAACATTGTGGCACGGGTTTGAGGACCGCGCGGAAGTAACAGTTGGGGGATGGAGGACACCCGGATTCTGGTGGCGGGTAATTCGCACCTACTGCAAACTGATCGGAAAATATCTGCATATCGGTGATTATGACGTCATGATGGTGGGATATCCTGGACAGGTGGACGTTTTTTTGGCAAGGTTTTTAACCAACCTGAAACGTAAGCCATTGGTCTGGGACGTGTTCATGTCCCTCTACCTGATTGCCACGGAGAGAAAGCTGGACAAGGCAAAAAACTCTTCCGTCAATCTCATCAGAAAAATTGAAGCGAGCGCACTAAAAGAACCGGACATGCTCATTCAAGACACCGCTGAATATGTGGAATGGTTTGAAAAGAATTATGGAATAGCTCCAGAGCGGTTTCGGAAAATCCCAACAGGCGCTGATGACAGGATATTCCAGCCAGTGCCAGCCTCGAAGCATGAGGATGGACTAATGCACGTTCTGTATTACGGCACATTTATTCCCAACCATGGCGTCGGCTTGATTATTGAAGCCGTTGAAATCTTACGGGACGAACAAGCAATCGTTTTTGACTTGATTGGCGATGGACCTGACCGGAAGGCATCTGAGGAATTCGTGCGAGCCAAGGGGCTTGGCAACGTCCGGTTTTATAACTGGATGGATCAGAATGCTTTGCTGACCTGGATCGGCAATGCCGATATGTGCCTGGGGGCTTTTGGGGATACGCCGCAATCGCTGATGACCGTGCAAAACAAGATCTATGAATGCATGGCGGCCGGGAAGGCGGTCATCACGGGCGAAAGCCCTGCCACTCGGGCACAGTTCACCAATATGCAGGACCTGATCCTGTGTGAGAGAAACCCTGAATCACTGGCAAATGCCATCCTTTTACTCAGTGAAAACCCGGAAATGCGGGAACAAATCGGTGCGAATGCCCTGCTAAAGTTTCAGTCTAACTACTCGCTCACCAGTCTAGGCAAGTCGCTTCTCGATTACTTGAGTGAACTTCATGCTTAGGAGCCTTCGATCGCGTATATTCAAAGGCAGCATTATGGACTCCTTTGCCGCCTTTGGCACTTCTACTGCCATTGCGCAGGTCGTCGTGATGGTTTACATGATCGTCCTTGCCCGCTATCTGGGACCGGACGAGTACGGCATTTATGTTGCCTCTTTTTCTTTGGCATCACTCACCTCCATTGTATTTAACCTTGGGTTGGATACCTGGCTTCTGCGGGAGGGCGCGCTTTCTGATAACCTGAAGCTCTCCGCGATGAATGTTTTACGCATCAAGACCGGCTTGGGATTAGCGTGGGGAGTACTGACCCTGTTATTGGCTCCACGCATCAGGCCAGATTTATTCTCATACGCCTTGCTGGCGGTTTGCCTGGTCGACGTTTGGTTTGATTCAGTCTTCAATACCTTGCTTGGGGCTCTGAATATCAAGCGGAGAATAAAAGAATACTCCCTCCTGATGATGTTTTCGCGGGGGTCAAAACTCATCAGCCTACTGATTTTGATCGCATCCAACAACCGGGCAATACTTTGGATTGCAGGGTTGAGGGCAGTCATCTCCTTGCTGAGCACCTTAATGGCGTTTGTGATACTGAAACTTGACCTGCATGCAGGCAGCAAGCAGGATGGTGTCAATATAATTAAAGCGTCAAAGCCTTACAACCTGTCCACGATTTTCTCAGTAATTTACATGCAGGCTGACGTCAATCTGATCTCGCTGATCAAGGGAAAGACTGCTGCAGGTTTCTACTCTCCAGCGCTCAGCCTCATCAATGCCTTATTTGTCATACCCAACTCGGTGTATACCTTTTCAATTCCGGTATTGTCCAGAATCTATCAGGAAGATGTGGGCAAATTCTTCCGTTCCTCGCGCAAACTTTTGGTGGGCATTGGTCTGCTGGGCATTGCCCTCTTCGTAGTTGTGGGAATATTTGGTGATGAATTGGTCAGGATCTTCTTGGGGGACCCCTATGAAACCACCGGCAGGCTTTTGGTACTCTTGAGCCCTATCCTCTTACTTAAGGCTTTCGAATTTGGGAATGCCAGCATCATTGTAGCGCTAAACAAACAGAAGGAAAGACTGATTCCCCAGGTAATTGCTGCTGTGGCGAATGTCGCCCTTAACCTGACTTTTATCCCCAGGTTTGGCGTGTTTGGGGCAGCTTATGCATATGTAATCAGTGAAACCGTTATTTTTATCGGATATGGGATAATTGTTTTTAAGTATCTCAGGCAGTTAAAACAAGAACATGGATAAGGTGACATCAACTCCCACCATACTGATCATCAATTTTCATTCCACCAGGAATGCCGGGGATTTTGCCCTGTTGCTCTCCACCAGGCAGCTCCTGGTGGGCGCCTTTGGCAATCCCCACATCATTGTTTCGGCTAACTGGCCTGGGGAAGAGGCTTATGCGCAGCAGGGAATCGAGGTAGTTCCATCTTTGTGGGCACTCGCTGGTGTCAGCAGGAATGGACGTGTAGGTAAACAAATATGGCTGCTTATGACCAACTATCTCCGCATAGCCTGGTCGGGTAAGAAGCGGGCATTGCAGAAAGAAAATACAGTTGACGCGGAATGGAAAAAACTGCATGACGCGTATGTCCAGACTGACCTGGTGGTGGGTGTTCCTGGTAACCAATTTTATTCCTCCGGCAAGCATGGCTGGCCATTTCCTGCCACCTTCAGTGCGGTATCTCTGGCCAATAGCTTCAAGAAACCGCTTTACATCATGCCCCAGTCCATCGGGCCTCTGCACCGTTGGTGGGAACGGGTTCTGCTCAAAAAAGGGTATAGCAAAGCCAGAAGAGTGTACCTGCGGGACAATAAATCCCTTCAATTGTCCAGTTCCATTGGGCTGGACCAGACGATTGTGGAATATGCGCCGGATCCTGCTTTCGGATTGAGGGCGGAACCGGATCAAACTGCCCGCGATCTGCTGAAAACCCGCGGTGTGAAAGATGACAAACCAAGGCTGGGCGTTACGGTGATCGCCCCCATGGGGCATTCCCTGGTTGCTTCCGAGGTAGAAAATTATTACCGGACAGTGACTGGCGTTCTGGAGCAATTTCTGACAACCTATGATGCCCAGGTGGTGGTGTTCAACCAGGTGTCCGGTCCGACAGAGGCGGAAAATGATGGAATGGCTGCCCATGAGATCTGCCTGGAACTGCAGCAAAAAACCTTGGACATAGTTCATATTGATGAAGCGCTGCCGCCAGCTCTGTTGAAAGCCTGTTACGGTCAAATGGACGCATTTTTGGCATCCCGATTGCACTCAGGCATCTTTTCCCTGGGGATGGGCGTTCCAACTCTGTTCATTGGATATCTGTCCAAAACCCGCGGGCTGCTGGAATCCATCGGGCTCGATCAACACGTCATTGATATCAAAGATCTCACCCAGGAAAAACTATGGGATAAACTGCGCTTAATCTGGAGCGGTCGCGACCAGGAACGGAAAATCATCGAAGCAAAATTACCGGAAATACTGGAAGCCTGCCAGGGACCGGCTGAATGGATTAAAAAGGATTTTTATCGTGAGCGCCAATAAGCCAGTAGTTCTCCAGTTGATCAAGGGTCTGGACATCGGCGGGATCAACGGTGGAGCAGAACGGTTCAGCGTTGACCTGAGCCAACAACTGATGGGTCTCGGTTATGAGGTCATATTGTGCGCCTTTTTCAAAACCGGCACGGAGCTCGAACGGCACTGGCTGGAGAAAATCCAATCCGCAGGCATCCAGGTTTTTTTTGCAGCTCCCTGGCAGGGGAATGCCCGTTATGGGAATTACCACAAGGGGATAAAAATCCTTTCGTCATTCTTGGCAGATCATCCGGTGGACATTCTCCACAGCCATTTTCAGTTGGGAACCATGGCAGCCATTCATTCGAAGCGCAAACACCATGTTCCAGTCGCGCTGCGGACGGCGCATAACGTATCGGAATGGGAGCGCAACCTGTCGGGCAGGATCAAGAACCAGGTATTTTCCAAGTTTTATTACCCGTTACACCTGGATGCCGAAGTGGGGGTGTCTCAAGCGGTGGTGGATCAGATGTCTGGATATGTCGGCAACAAGATCACCGGGAAGAAGCCTCATCTTATCTATAACGGGTTTCCCGTCTCACTGAATATCCCGCGTTCGGACGAACTCCCTGGAAATTCCGATCAATTCACCATCGGGTGTGTGGGAAGGCTTTCCACCCAGAAGGGCGTGGTCTACTTGATCCGAGCAATGCCCGCAGTTTTGGCAGCCTGCCCTGGTGCCCGGCTATTGCTGATTGGGGATGGTGAGTTGCGGCCGGAACTGGAGGCGGAAACAGCCCTGCTAAACCTCTCGGACAGAATTGTCTTTACAGGCCAGATAGCCAACGTCCCTGAATATCTGTCCCGGCTGGATTTGTTTGTTTCATCCTCGCTGTGGGAGGGCCTGCCCACTGCCATCCTGGAGGCGATTGACGCGCATGTTCCCGTGGTTGCCACCGACATTCCAGGCACCCGAGAGATCATCAGCCGGGACGAAAATGGCTGGTTGGTTCCACCGGGCGACCCAAATGCCCTGGCTAACTTGATCATCGAGGCAATCCAGTCACCGGGTAAAAGGAAAAGGTTCAGCGACAATGCCGCTAAAAGTATTATGAAGTTTTCGATCGAGGGCATTGCCCAGGAATATGATCGGCTATACCAATCCTTGCTGAAGGAAAAATCATCCTCCCGACAACCAAGGAAAAACCGCGATGCCTGAATCAATGGGAGTCCTGCAGGTGATCAGGGGCTTGGATGTTGGGGGGAAAAGCGGCGGGAGCGACAAGTATGGTTTGGAACTTAGCCTGGCATTGCATCGCGCTGGCGTGAACGTGGCAGTTTATTGCTTTAATACCTATTCCACAGAAACTGAAGAGGAGAATATCCGTCTGCTGCAGTCTGAGGGCATTCCCTTGTTCCTGGTTGGGGGGAGGAGCACAGTGCAGAAGCTGTTCTCCCGGAAGGTACTTGAGTTTTGCAGATCCCACAACATCATGATCACGCACAGTCATTTTCCGGTCGGGAACTTGTTTGCCATCCGGTTAAAAGTCCACAAGATCGCCCGGAAGATTGTCCGGACTGCCCACATTTCCAAAGAATGGGGAAGCGGTCCGGTTGCCTGGGTTTGTCGCGTGGTTTTCTCCAAAGGCCTGTTTCCGCTGTTGACGGATGTCCAGGTGGGAGTATCACGGTCGGTCACTGACCAACTCAATTCCTACTGCGGCGCAAAGTTAGCCGGGCGCACAGCCAGGACGATCTACAACGGAATCTCGTCAAGCTGGTTTGCTGGGGAAGGCAGGGCTGAGCCTGTGCAGCCCAACCATCTGGTGATCGGGGCGGTGGGATTATTGATCGATCGTAAGGGATATGACTTACTGGTCATGGCAATGCCCAAAATCCTGCAAAGCTTCCCCAACGCCAGGCTGGTGATCATCGGGGAGGGCGTAGCCCGCGGGAAACTCGAAAAACTGGCAGAGGAACTTAAAATCGGCGAAAAAGTCTCGCTAGTCGGGAAACAGACCCAGGTGCGCGAGTGGTTCGAACAGATGGACCTGTTTGTTTTACCCTCATGGGTGGAGGGCTTTCCCACCGTGATCCTTGAGAGCATGGCCTGCAGGGTGCCGGTGATTGCCAGCGACATTGCTGGTTCGAACGAACTGGTATTGGATGGGCAGACTGGCTGGCTGGTGCCGCCAGGTTCGGCGGAGCACCTCGCGGAGAGGGTGATTCACGCGTTTTCCTGTCGGGAAGAGCGCGTCAGGGTGCGAGAGCAAGCCTATCACTGGGCAAAGAACTTCACCATTGAAACGGCCTGCGAGCAATACATTGAGATTTACCGGGAATTAGTTAAGGAGTGAAGTCAAAATCCAGCTTGATCTCTCCCACGTCCAGAACTTTGCCTGCTTCAGTCTTCCAAACTTTGGCTTTGGCGTTGTCATCCTCGATAATCTTGTAAGCGCTGTCAGGGTTTCCTAGTACCAATACGTAATCCATCACGGTGATATTCTCGAAAATAAAGTTGCCATCCTGGTCGGTAACGGCACTGGGGCTGAAGGCTGTATCCAGCACGTAGGCTCCCTCGGTGGGATCTTCGTCTGAATAGTAAACCTCAGCCAGGCGGATGGTCAATTCGGCATAGGGTTCATCTGATGTGTTGACCACCCTGCCGACGACGGTGGTATTTTCCGGGAGGGGGGTCGGGTAAGCCATGGGAGTGGCGGTTGGTTGGGTGCAGGCACTCAACAAAATAAGGATTACGAAGAAAAGGCAGGGTGTAAAGCGCGAGTAATTCTTTTTCATTATTCCCTTGTTACAGCGTTTTGATCAGAACAAAACCCACTAGCAGTCATTACTGTTCAGATATTGCCAGGTCGGAAGAAATAGTTCTATTGGGTTATTGCGTCAAGCTCGTATTTCGGTTAAAGTATCATTCAGATAGCCAAGATTATACCTCAATAAGAAGGAGCAAGTATGAAAATCAAGATCCTAAGTGTGTTAGTAGTCGTTATGATGCTGGTTGCTGGTTTTGGCACCTCAGCAGTGCAAGCTGGGGCTTACACTGCCACTTTCACAACCTCCATCACCTATCAAAATGTTGGCGCTGAGAGCGCGAATGTTTCGCTCGAATTTTACGCGGAAAACAGCGGAACGCCAATCATTATTACCCGCCCTGCGCTGCCTCCAATGGCAGGCACTTCCATTTATGTTGGAAGCCTTGGCGAACTGGCTCCCGGCTTCAAGGGCTCTGCTGTGATGGTTTCCAGCCAACCCCTGGTTGCCACCCTGGTGCAGGTTCCTGCTACGACGAGTGGAATCAAGGTCCGCCCACTGTCCAATGGGTTCACCGGCGGCTCTTCATATGTCCTGATCCCGACTGCTTTGAAACAAACATTTGACGCCAACTCCATTGTGAGCGTTCAAAATGTGGACAACGTCGCGGCTGACCTGCGCCTGGTATTTATCCCGGTCTCTGGTGCACCCATCGAAGTGTTGGTGGATGACGTTCCCGCTTTCGCGACCAAATACTTTGACCTGGACAAAATGGCAGCTTTCACTGCTCCATTCAATGGCTCAGTTCAAATCAATGCCACCAAAGCCGGCACGGCCGATCCTGGTCTGGTTGTAGCAAGTGCTCTCGAATTGAACATTACCAAGACAGGTGCCTATGCCTTTGAAGGAACCGATGATTTTGGTACGACAATTTACATGCCCTCTGCCTTGTGCAAGTTCAACGGAACCCAAACCTCAGCTTACGCTGTACAAAATACAACTGCTGGTGATGTAGATGTGACCGTGACCTTCGCTGGGGGTGTTACCGCCGGACCTTATACCTTGGCAGCCGGTGCCAAGCGCAGTTTCAATGCCTGTGATGAAGGAAATGGTGACGGATATATCGGCTCTGCCCAGATTACAGCCACAGGTGACATTGTTGCCATGGGTAAGGTTTTTGGCGGCGGTCTCTCTACAGCCTTCCTTGGCTTTACCTCTGGTTCTGCCAAAGTTGCCATGCCCTATGTACGCTGGACGACAGCTTACTGGTTTGATGGAACCCGCCAGAGAACCTATTTGGCCATCCAGAACGTTGGTGCAGACCTGGCAGCAGGCGCAGTCACGGTAAAGTACTATGATAAAGACGGTGTCCTGGTCGGCACTGATACCTTGGGAGCCATTCCTGCAGGTGGCAAGGTTAATTCCAATGCTGGAAACATCGGCGCTCCCGGTGAGGAATTTGGTTACTACACCGATGGTACATTTGGTGGATCCGCGGTTGTCGAAGGTCCAGTAGGAAGTACGCTGGCTGTAATTGGTCGTGTCCAATCAAGAGTTGGTACCCTGACTGTTGCTGAAGATTATTCTGGAATTCAAATCCAGTAATCTGTGCCGGATTTGTAAAGTTTTCGGTTAGCAAGAAAAGAGGCTGTGAAAACGGCCTCTTTTTTGTAACTTTAACCTGTTGAGTTCGTGAAATGAGGGAGACAAAAAAACACCCGCTATGTGGGAGGAAGACAAAAGGTTAGACCAAAAAGGATTGTTTTGAGTGATCACTGCGAGAGGCTTTTCCAGCAGAACCATGTCGTGAAAAAAGATGGTTACGTAGAAGCAACCCTCTGTGGTCGCCTGAAATGCCAGATAACAAGTTGAGCCATGCGCAGCAAAGATAACGGGAGAGGATGGAATAGCAAACAGGCTTGAACGAAAGTGAAAGCCAGTGCCTTGAGACGCTTATAGCCTTAGCAGAGCAAACTACTCGTAAAACGGGTGTGATTATCCTCCTTGAGTGTTCCGTGAATGGTGAATGAACCTGGTTGGCAAGTCAATCGGCAGGGAATATACAAACCTTTCTGAGGCGA
The DNA here is from genome assembly GCA_049302815.1 of Anaerolineaceae bacterium. Lineage (GTDB taxonomy): Bacteria > Chloroflexota > Anaerolineae > Anaerolineales > Anaerolineaceae > Mesolinea. The sequence goes on from JBAQMM010000034.1 coordinate 19,870, forward strand.
ACCGCCTCAGAAAGGAGGCCAATTACTTGTTGATGTTCGGAATGGAAATGGTGTAGATTACCCGAAAACGATAGGCATTCGCGATGGGTAGATCGACCGCGTCATTACCGCCGATGAAGTACAAATATCCGCTGGGAGTGATGGTCGAAGAAAAATTCTTATAGCCGCTTTCGATGGCGTTGAAGGGGATTTCAGTCCAATCGTTATCCGGGAAATTTAACTGCCAGATGCCATTGGTACCAACGACAAACAGCATTTCTGAGATGCTCTCAGCTCGGCATGCGGCACAGGCAGTCGGCAGATCGCTCTCTTCATTCCAGGCCAGCTCTCCTGCCAAATCCCTGGCTGGGGCATAGCTTTCATTCACATCCAATGCCTTCTCACCATCCCAGCCACCCATCACATAAATCTTGCCGTTGGCGTTCGCAGCTCCAGCAAAAGCGCGGGCTGTTGGCAAGGGGGAGGCCTGGTGCCAGGCATCCGCCAGCGGGTCATAACGCAGGACGATATCGAGCGCCTTTTCGCCATCCCATCCGCCAAAAAGATACATCTGCCCTTCATAGGCAGCCAGGGCATAGGCGCTGACCGCCCGTGGAAGATCTGCCTTGCTTTCCCAGACGTTTTTGCGCGGGTCATAGACTTCAAGTTTGTTCGTCGGGGTTCCGTCTACCTGATCTCCACCTGGAACGTAAATTTTCTCCCCGATCAGAACGGCAGAAATGTTTGTAACAGCAGTAGGTTTGTCGTGTAATTGGCTCCAGGTATCGGTTTCAGGGTCATAAAGTTCCACTAATGTAGAGGGCCCACTTTCCGTTTCTCCTGCGATGACGTAAATGGCATTGTCGTATGCTGCCACAGCCATACCAGCTCTTGCCTGCGGCATGGGAGCAAGCTCTTGCCAGCGCTCCTGATTTAGTGCTGATAAATATGGGTTGGGGGTTGATGTTGGCGCTGCAAACAGGGGCGTGCTGGCCAGGAGAGAGGACACTCCCAACAGAACTGCCAATCCTGCCAGGGAAACTCCCCACCAGTATTTTTTCCAAAAGACTTGCCAGCGGGTGGGTTCGGGCGGTAGCGCTTCAAGCGGAGCCTGCACCAGCACCTGCACCTCACTATTTGGTCCCGCGGGGGATTTGATAATCCCATGTTCGATCGCATACAGCGTAGCTTCCGTGCGGGAAGTCACGTTGATTTTTTGAAAAATGTTGCCGATGTGAACTTTAACGGTATTGATACTGATGAACAGTTCAGCGGCAATTTCCTTGTTGCTCTTACCCTGTCCAACAAGCTGCAGAATCTCTATTTCGCGGTCACTTAGGGGCAAATTATCCATAGGCTTGGTCGTCTACAGTTCCATAGACAGGGACAATTATAAAGGTTTTTCCCTGACCCATTGAGGAAGCTGATGAAATTGACCAGTGAACTGCTCGATAGTCTTGCAGGAAGCAGCCCCGCTTACTTGAATATAGGGAACATGATATACCGGTAGGGTCCCCTGTTATAGACATTTCCACTCACATAGCTGGTCTGCCCTTCCCCACCGTACCAGGAAGCTTCATCCGGAAGGCGGGGTCTGCCGCCCTGGGTGGCTGCATCCCAGTTGATGGTGACGTCCCTGAAGGTGATATCCACCGACCTGCCCCAGCAATAGTTTGCGCAGGAGTTCAGTGTGGTTTGTTCAACCACCATAAAGTGGACGTGATTACCGGTGCTGTAGCCGGTATCATCGGCATAGGCGATGGTTTGCCCGCGCAGGACCCGGACGCCTTTTTCCTTGAGGGCAAATGGAATACTACCCTTGGCGATGTGCAGGTAGATATGGTAGGTCCAGGGCGTGGTAGAACGGTCCTGGATGGTGATGCTGTTGGTGCAAGATGAATTGCCGTTGTTGCAGGTGTCTTTCCAGTGATAGACATAGCCGGATTTGGTAGCCAGAACTTGGAACATGGTGCCATCAGCGAAATCAAAGGCATAAGTGCAGTAACCGGAAGCGCAGGAGTTATGACCCACAGACCAGGTCAGGCGTTTGGAGAGCCCGGCTCTCCAAGGCAGGTAAAACCCTCCGTAAGTCTCAACCGAGATGGGAGCTTTAGGGTCGGACTCAAAAAAACGTTCCGCCAGTTCGGAATCTTTGAAGGCGGAGCTCTCAAAGATATGGACAAAATCATCGTCTTCTTCAAAGTGCATCAGCCATTGCCCGGAGGTTTCATCCCACGCTGCCAGAATGATATGGGGTTCCCGGGCAAGCAGTTCACCGGTGGTGAGGTCGTTTGCCGCCATCCATAAAAACGCCTGGGATTTATCATCGCTGAAATTTATGTCATCCAGGGTCCAGGACTCCTTACCGCGCTCTGAAAGCACCTGGGGAAGCTGACTGTAGAGCAACGACTCAATTGTTCCGCCCGCTAGAGCTTGCGGGGTTTGAGTGGGCGATTCCTTGGGCTCTTGCGATTGTTTATTACCAAAGATCAGGAACAAACTGATGACAAACAGAATCAATGCCGCGATGAAGAGGAACTTGAAACTTCGTTTAGGCGGCTGAGTTGGTTCGGTTGATGGCGAGAAGGTTTGATTTTTCATTGTTTTTCACCATTGCATTTGAGATGTAAACAAGCACATAGCGTAAGTTGCAATATTTGTACCAATTCATTTAGATTCTGCCATGCACGATCTGCTGATTTCAACCTACCCGAACAACTCTTAGTCCCCGCGTGTCCTGTTTTTCCGTCCCTGTGCGGGGAGTTCAATCCAACCATTCGACGATGGTGGCTTCTCCTTGACCGACGCCCACGCATAAGGTTGCGAGACCATAAAAGGGACGCTTTGCCTGGGGCGCCCGCCTGCGCATCTCGTAAACCAGGGTGGTCAGGATACGCGCGCCCGAACAACCCAGGGGATGCCCAAGCGCCACTGCGCCCCCGTTGACGTTGGTGATGCTGTGCGAAAGGTTTAAGGCTCGCATGACCGCCAGGGTCTGCACAGCGAAGGCTTCATTGATCTCCACCAGGGAAAGGTCTTCCACGGCCAGGTTGGCGCGGGTC
>JBAQMM010000035.1:0-1575 GCA_049302815.1 Anaerolineaceae bacterium
ATAGCTAATGCTCTCAATGGTTGAATCTGCGGATACGTGATAAGTGTCGCCTTCTTGTGGTGGGAGCCATGCCATCATTTTTATGTTATTAAAACAGAGTTTTACTTCCCCATAGATAGGATATTCTTGAAACGAAGTAGAAAAGGTATATAGTCTGCTTGGTTCACCATACTCCTCAATGACTTGTTCGAGCGTTATTGCAAAACCAGGTGTGAACGCGACGTTGTCAACAAGATCATCTTCGAATACCAAAGAGAAGACGTGAAAATTACAGGCGATGCCTTCAAGGCCACTATAAGCTCTGTTGTCAAAAGCCTCACATCCCTCGAATACACTGTCTTCAGCGTACAAAATATTGCTTACCTCCTCCCTTGTGGTGATGCCAGGCGTGATTCCATAAAAGCAGGGCGGGCCGCAGGGTGTCGCTGAGAATAAGCCCCCATCCCCAAAGTCGGTGCCTGATTCCGATTCCGGGCTTTTGCTCGCTGAGCAGCTAACAAGCAACAGGTAAACAGCCAGAATAATTATTACCTTTTTCATGACTTTGCTCCTCCGCTGCCGAGCATCAGTATGATCATCTGCCCGGGACTGGGTAATCCCCATAGCCCTCCCATTCTTGAGAACCTTGAAGGCCATTACATAAGTCTTCGTAACTATCCGCTGCAGAATAGTAAGAAATATGCAGCACTCGCGTTTCATCAGAAACATGATAAATAGTTCCTAACTCAGAGGGTGTTCCTACGATCATGAGCAAATTGTCAAAACATAAGCTAAGGTCACCATAGAAAGGGTTATCGGGCGTAGACGAAGAAAATGTGAAGAGCATGTTTGGTTCGCCATATTTAGCGATAATCTCTTTAAGATTCAACTCAATTGCTGGATAAAAAGCCAGACCATCAACTTTTGAATCAATAAAATACACAACAAAAAAATTGCATCTAACTCCCTGGCTGCTACCCCCTTCTAAGGTAGTATCAAATGCTTTGCAATTCTCAAAAACCGTTTCTTCCTCCTGTAGAATATTCCATGCATCATCTTCTGTCGTAACCCCCGGCGTGATCCCATAAAAGCAGGGCGGGCCACAGGATTCATTTGAGAAAAGACCTCCATCCCCAAATTGGTTGATCGTTGTCGGCCTCGGTGTCGGAAAGGGCGTCTTTGTAGTCTTTGTAGGACCTTGCTCACAGCTATGAAGAACTAAGAGCATCAGGACAAGTATAACCACTACTGCTTTTTTTTTCATGTCTCCTCCTCTATTGACCCAAGAGAACATCTATCAACGTTCGCATCCACATTCCCCTTGGTGTGACTAAGTAATTTGGGTAGAACAAATAGTCTTTATAAGGATAATAATTGTATTGGTTAACCCATTTTTGAGCAATGTCAACATAGAAAATTGCCGCGAACGATTCAGCAAAATCCTCTTTCCTATTGAAATTACTATCAGCACCTTTCGGCGGTATCCCACCATAGAAGTATCCATATTTATTGCAACCGGGCAATTTGGTCTCACCCTGGCAATCCGCTTTGATAGACGGGTCTGTCCAGCCACCAGTAAATTCCTCTAACCCAACC
>JBAQMM010000036.1:0-2197 GCA_049302815.1 Anaerolineaceae bacterium
GTGATGGATACCCCCGGCATGGGCCCGACCGACAGTCGTTCCATCCAGGCTTCCAGGTCAGTGATTCCGCTGTGGATTTTTGGGAGATAGGTAAGTGAGGGCTCCAACAGGAACATGCCCACCAAGGCTTGCCTGGTCTTTACCAAATCCCCTTCGGACCAGGAAAGAAAGACCTCCCGGGTTTTCGTGAGAAGGGTGTTAAGGCTTTGCAGCAGGTTGGCAGGAATCTTCAGGTAGGCGGTGGCTGTGGAGCTAAACAGACTGCGCAGGGTCAACAGTTTATCACCCAACAATTCGCCTTGTTCGAGCACCTGCCAGGTTTTTAGAACTTGATCCAGCCCGGCAGAAAATGACTCCAGGGCGCTCACCTCCGCTTCGGGGGCGTTGTTTTGGACGTGCAAGCGGATCAGCGCCAGATGGGCATCATCATGCAAATCTTTCAATTGATCGAACAGCATGACCTGCATAACAGGTGGAATTATGGCTGCTTTGCGCATAGCCAATTGGATATTGATCAGCTGGGGGACGTTTTTAGATTGATCATAAACGCTTTGAAGCAGCCAGATCGCCTGGGACCATTCCGCATTCAGGACGGCGGTGAGCAGACCCGAAAAAATGGGGCTTGTGTCGGCATCTTTGAGCGTCAATAAATACTCCGCCATTTTCCAGACATCGCCAAAATCCTGGGGGAGGTATTCCCGCACCAACCTGATCAGCTCTTGCAGACTGGAATAATTGTGCTTTTGCGTGTAGATGAGAGCCAGTTGCCGGGTTGAGTTGAGCATGGCAGGGCGATCAACCTCGACCCCCAGCCTTTCAAGGGCGTTTTTAAGTTCAAACAATTCCCGCAGACTGGCTAGATCCATGATTTTTTGCAGGTTTTTGCGGAACAATAGCTGGTATTCGGTTACCCGCATGGAGAGGTACGATTCCATATATTCGACGCGGTGCTGCAGGTGCACCAACTCCATCTTGCTGAGGCTGGTGAGATCGGCAGGCCAGCCAATTTCCGGGATCAATTCAGGGGCGATCTGATTGAGCAGCAGGTTACCTTCGCTGATAAGCTGCTGGTAGTCAAGCATTTCCGGGCTTTGACCGTTCAACGGCTGGGTAGTGTCGAAAAACAGGCCGTTGCCCCAGTCAATAAACGATAAAGTGTTGGAGTTTGCGTCCCAAAAAATGTGTTCCATTTTGACGTCATTCCAGGCAATACCGCGCTCGTGCACTTTTGAGAGCAGCAGAAACAGGCTGGAGAGCACCTTGAGGACCAACACCTGCGAGATGGAAATCTTTTCCTGGTGGAGTTGCTTAAGCAGATTCGAGATTGGCATCCCCTTGACTTCCTCGCTGACGATAAACAGGGCAGCGGTCTGGGTGGTGCCTTGGATACTTTGATCCAGCAGGATGGGCGTATGCACAGCAAGATTGTTGCGACTGACCTGCAGACCTTGCAGGGCTGCCAGGATTTTGCCTTCGTTTTCGATCTGGATGGCTTGGCGCAGGATGGTGCCGGCTGACACGTTTTGTACGGGTCGTTTCATCAGCCCTTGTTCCTGCCTCAGTTCGGTCTGGACGCGCATGACCTCACCGGCATCGCCCCTCCCTACCTGATCCTGAACCTGCCACTGCAGCCGCCTGCCAGTAATGACTTTTCCCATAGGTCCCATTATACGATAGGGATGGTTAATCCATTTCTGCAGTACATGCTCTTCCTCTATCTAATCAAAAAGGGCATTTCACCGCAGCAAGCTGCGCGGCTGTCTTACAAAATCCGTCTTGAAGGGTGAAACTTCGTAATGCCTTATAGCTTGCTGCGAGGATAGGGATTTCAAGGATTTTGTTTTACTGTTCTCCCGCAGGCAGGCTTGCTGGCACAATTGTTCGGCAAGTATCTGCTTTAATCGCTATTTCCAAAAAGATTCACATTGACACAGAAGTTTTAGATCTCAAATTCCCTGGCACGGTACTGCAGGGCTTCCGCAAGGTGCACCTGGGTGATGGCTTCGCAATCGGCCAGGTCGGCAATTGTTCGCGCGAGCTTCAACACCCGGTGATATCCGCGGGCGGTCAACTGCAACTGGCGCATGGCAGTTTGCATCAAGGTTTGTGAAGGAACGTCCAGCGGGCAGTACTGACGTACTTCCGCTGGGGTCATATCCGCGTTGGAATACAACCTAGTGCCGGCAAAACGCCGGGT
>JBAQMM010000037.1:0-2979 GCA_049302815.1 Anaerolineaceae bacterium
CCCGGAAGCCCTGCGAGAATTACCCGGGATTGGCCCTTACACCGCCGGTGCGATCGCGTCCATCGCCTTTGGCCTGCCCGTCCCCGCCCTGGATGCCAACATCCGCCGGCTTTATGCCCGCCTGTTGAATGTAGAAGAGCCGCTCGGCTTGCCTGCCACTGAAAAGCTCTTACGGAAAGCCGCCCAGGGGCATCTGCCGCACATACGCACCGGTGACTTCAACCAGGCTTTGATGGAATTGGGCGCGCTCATCTGTAAACCAAAGCGTCCGCTCTGCCTGAACTGCCCCATCCAAAGCCTGTGTAAAGGCTTTGCACTGGGCACCCAGGAACAAATCCCTGTGCGCAAGCAAAAGCCAGCCATCCCTCACCATATCGTAACCGCGGCTGTCATCGCTGATGGCGACCGCGTCCTGATTGCCCAACGCCCGCAGGGTGGCTTGTTGGGTGGTTTATGGGAATTCCCCGGCGGTAAACTGGAACCTGCCGACCCGGGCCTGCCAGCCTGCCTGAAGCGCGAAATTCGCGAAGAACTGGATGTTGACATACAGGTGGGCGAGCCTTTTGGTGTCTATCATCACGCCTACACGCATTTCAGGATCACGCTGCACGCTTTCATCTGCACTCTGGAGCCAGGTCAGACTTTGGATGAGGACGCCCGCTCATCCATCCGCTGGGTTTTAACCTCCCAATTGGACGGCTTTGCCATGGGCAAGGTCGACCGGCAGATCGCCCGCCGGCTGGCTTCTTTGTAGCAAATCATTCATCCGGCCGATATTCCCCCCATTCGCGTCGGTCTCTGGACAATGCAGCCTGTACTTGTTGAGACGTTGAGCCGGTGTCCCCATTCACTCTACTTGCGCCCATACTTCTTCTCTATGGGATGGAGTGTGTAGCCTCTCATTGGGACCGCAGGTCTCCCCCGCTCAGGTTGATCTCACCCGGTGCCAAACTGGCGGTCGCCGGCATCTCCCAACCCGGGCAGAATGTAGCCGTGTTCATTCAAGCGTTCATCTATGGCAGCGACATGGATCGGCACATCCGGATGGGCTGTGTGCAACGCGTTGATGCCTTCAGGCGCTGCCAGCAGCCCCACAAATTTGACCTTTCCCACGCCCCACTGCTTGAGGATATTGACCGTGGCAACCGCCGAGCCGCCGGTCGCCAGCATTGGGTCCAGGATCAGGCACACCGATACAGTCGGCTCAATGGGCAGGCGGTTGTAGTACGCCACCGGTTTGAGCGTCTTCTCATCACGGTACAGCCCGATATGCCAGACTTCCGCGCCCGGCATCAGCTCCCACACCCCTTCCACCATGCCCAAACCCGCCCGCAGAATCGGCACCAGTCCGATCCGCTCCATCAGGGTGACGCCTTGCGTGGTGGTGAGGGGCGTCTGCACCTCGATGGGCCTGACCGCCAGGTCCAGGGTGGCTTCATAAGCCAGCATGGCTGCCAATTCGCGCACCAACTCGCGAAATTTTTTAGGTTCTGTTTTGACATCGCGCAGCCGGGTGAGTTTGGCGGCGATCAGGGGATGGGTGGAAGGATAAACGTTTTGCATCATGATTTCTCCGAAAGGTTGGAATGAGAGCTTTGCAGGCCGATAAAGGAATAAGACCATAAAACCACGCAGAGCGCAAGAATTAGTTTAAAAGCAGGCAGGTTGGCTTTTGCCCGAAAAACCATCAGGACCGGTACAGCCACCAGCGCCAGGATGTGGACGGTCACTTTCCCTCGTGAGGAGAATAAACGGGGCAGTGACCTGGATTTTAGCAGCACCAGCAGGTTCAGGGTGAAGTCCAACACCCAGCCCAGACCGATGAACCATAGCGAAAGTTCCGAGCCGTTCTCAAGGATGCCCAAAACAGCCCCGGTCATAAAAAGCACGTAAGCCAGCAAATACCAGAACATCAGACTCCCATGTTCTCAAGGTGGATTTTAATTGTGTCTAATTATAATGCCGTCATTGAGAGGAACGGGACGCTCTCCATGTAAAAGAAGTGCTACTAAAAGCGCACAGCCCCCATTTGGAAAGAAAATCACCACGCCGCTCTTGCGCAAGCAGGCAGTGTAAAGCAATGAACCAGGCAGTCTCTACACCATCACGCATTGAAGCAAGGGGGGTTGAAAAAATCAGGTAAGCCCATGAATCGAAATCTGCAAAACTACCAGCGTAAATTCCATTTCGGCTGTACAATTCCTGTGTATGCAGTACATCATTGATGGGCATAACCTGATCCCCCACATTCCGGGCATCTCCCTGAGCGATCTGGACGACGAGCAAGCCCTGATTGATCGGCTGATGCCCTTCTGCCGGCTTAAGCGCGCCAAAATCATCGTGTTTTTCGACCAGGCTCCCCCAGGTCACAGTGGCAACCGGAACTTTGGGGCGGTGCGGGCAGTCTTTGTTCCCCAATCCCAAACTGCCGACTCCGCCATCATCGCCTATCTCCAAAAACAGGGCTCAAAAGCCCGCAACGACACCGTGGTGAGTTCCGACCACGTGGTCATTGCCGCCGCCCGCGTCCACCACACAGACGTGCTTTCCAGCCAGGAATTCGCCCTCAAGCTTGAAAGCGCCCTTACGCAATCCCCAACCGCTGACCCTGTCGAAAAACCCTTGAGTGAAGAAGAAGTGTGCCAATGGGAGCAGATTTTTACTCAGCGTGACAGGTTTGATAAATAAAACTCTCATCTTTAATGAGATTCTTACCTTTTACAAATGTTTTACAAATCAGGTCTTGTTATAATTATTGAGGATTATTAATAAAACCTCTATTTTCGTTTTAATAATCACTTTGATTCCGCAGGTGCGAGAAATGCTCATTCTCACTCCTACCATTAGGGCAAAATGACTGACACAACATCCACTCCCAGGCGAATACTCGCCGTTCTCGCCCACCCTGACGATGAAGCCTTTGGCATGGGCGGCACCCTGGCGCTTTACGCCCACCGCAGCGTTGAAGTTTTCCTGGCC
>JBAQMM010000038.1:0-2727 GCA_049302815.1 Anaerolineaceae bacterium
CATTTCGGAGCAGCGCGCTTGACGGGTCTGTTGACTGAATGGTGGCGTGGCTGTACGAGAGGCTGGAACAGGAAAGCCCGTGATTTGATCAAGTCCTTATGGCGCAGCACAGCCAACATAGAGTGAGCACCCGCCAGAGACCAGGACAGTCCCCGTCCGCGCATTCTCTGTCTGACCAGCTTATCCACATTGCCTTCCATGGCTCCCAAGGAAGAAAAGGAATAGGGCAATCCACGTTGATCCAGACTGGTAAGGCTGTCCTTATGAGAGTTGAGATAGGCATAGGTTTCGGTCTGTCGTTTTCGAAGGGGAGTGCCAGCCTTTGCAAAACCAGCCTCCAGTTGTGGCGCGATCTCATCAAAGCCCTGGGTGAAGAGCGTTTTGGAGACTTCAGAGATATCCAGCAGCTTGGCGTAACCGCGTTTGAGACTGCGTATAACGTGAAACCGATCTAAAAGATGTACGGTGGGCAGCCCCAGGAGGTCAAAACTGTTTTGCACCCAGTTAGCGCCATCCCCACCCACCACAGCCAGCTTCACCGTGTCAAAGTTGTAGTGACGAAAAGCCAGTTCCCTCAGATGAACTTGCCAGTCAAGAGTTGACATGCCCGATTGACAAGTCGCGAGCTTGTGCTCACAGCGGTAGCGGTTCTTAGCAATGGCCGTTTCGCCTGTATAAAAGACTCCCACCTTCACTTCGGCCTTCTTCTGGGCTTCGCGTTGCAAGTGCACATACACCCCATCTGCCTCACAGTACAGAAGCGGCGCCGGAAGAGTTCCGCAGCCTCCTTCCTGCGCTTCCCACTCTTGAACTTTCTTGCCAACCCGCCGAACCATCCGGCAAAGCGTGCTGGGGCTGAGTTCCTGTTTGATGGCATAACTCAACAATCGGGCAGCTTGGCGATAACTGCTCTCCGCTGCCAAACAAGCTCCCATGGCTTCTACTTTCTTGCTGTTGCGGGCATAGGGAGATATATTTAACAGCAAGTCCACAGGCCGCAGCCGCTCGCCCCCAACCCAATATATGTGCCGTCTGAACTGTATCTCGCCACACTCCGTCATTAGGCTGCCCGGCGCTGTCCCCAGGCTCTGCCATGTCCTGGGTCTCTGCTGATGGATCTTTGCATCAAGCATTTCAAATATCATGCCTCCCAAAGAAACCTGCATGCTTTGGTTGAGGCTGACCAATCCTCCCTCCAATTCCTCAATCGCAATGCTTTGTTCTACTTCCCTGCTTTCATCACCTAACTTTATCGTTATAATTATTTGGACAGCTTGTTCTGTCATTTGAGAGTTCCTCCTTTTTTGTTTTGCCAAACTCAATTATGGCAGGAACTCTCTCTTTTTTTGCCTTCCCTTTGCTTTTAACGACTTCTGAAACAGAAACCACCCATACTTCAGTTGGTTCCGCGAACAAAAATGCTGATATAATGCCAAGTTATATGGCACAAACCGACCCACAACAGGAATCTCCTAGACCCGTTAAAAAAAATCTCTGCAAGCGGTCACGAACTTACCTGGTGCTGCTCCTGATCATTATCTTGATCGGCGTCGGCCTGTACCAGATTCCATCCATTCATGAACGCGCTTACTTCCATCTGGCAACTTTTCGTTCCAAAGTCTATTACTTCTTCAAGCCCCCTGCCTCAACCACATTCGAACCGCTGGCGCAAAGCACCACTGATCCGCAGGTAATCGCCTCATTGACTGCCATGGCTCCCACTGCCTCTGCCACTGCCACTCTGGAGCCGACTGATCAGTTCTCCCCTGCATCCACAATTACTTCTACCCCCACGGGCGTGCCCACTTCTCTTCCTGAGCAGGTGATGCTCGGCAAGATCATCCTTGAACCACAGGCGTTCAATAACTGCGGTCCGGCGACGCTTTCGATGGCGCTTAACTACTGGGGCTGGGAAGGCAAGCAGCACAACGTCCAGGCTGTGATCAAGCCCCGCCTTGAAGATCTGGCGGTTACCCCTGCAGAACTAAAAAGCTTTGTTGAATCCGAAACCGAATTTAGCGCCCTTATCCGCTATGGCGGCGACCTGAATATGGTGCGCAAGTTCGTGGCTGCCGGCTTCCCGGTGCTGATTGAGCGCGGTTATTTCATCCCCAGCGATGGCTGGATGGGGCATTTCGGCGTGATCAACGGCTACGATGATGCAGCCCAGACCGTTCACATCCCGGATTCATTCAGCGGGGTTATTGACCTAAGTTATGCAGACCTGGAATTGTATTGGGCACAATTCTTCAATACTTATTTGATCATCTCCCCCCCCGAAAAGGAACAGCAGGTTTTGGCGCTCCTGGGAAACCAGGCAGACGAAACCTACAATATCGCTTACACCCTGGAGCTTGAGACAGAACGGATAGACACCCTGACCGGACGTGAACAGTTCTTAGCCCAATACAACCAGGGCACCCTGCTTCTCATGCAGAAGAACTATCCCGCAGCGGCGGAAGCCTACGATAAGGCTTTTGAAATTTACAAACATCTCTATGAAGAGGAGCGGCCCTGGCGCCTGCTCTGGTACGAGCCAGGTCCGTACGAAGCCTATTACTACACCGGGCGCTATGAGGATGTATTAAACCTGGCAAACAAAACCCTGGATGATACTCCAGAGGATGCCCTGCCTGAAACGCTGCTCTGGCGGGGGCGTGCCAATTTGAAGCTGGGCGACCAGGAGACTGCCATTTTTGACTTCAAACGTGCGCTGCAGTGGCATCC
>JBAQMM010000039.1:0-20996 GCA_049302815.1 Anaerolineaceae bacterium
GAGTTGGCAATATGTGCATTTGTTGGTTCGTTTATGTGTCTAATTGCCTATGAAAACAGTTTTTATGATCGCGATGGCTGTCACATGTGGATCACTTGCTGATAAAGTTTGAGTGAGATGTAAAAATCGAACACAAAAATGGCAAAAAAAGCTTGTTTTATTGCCAGACAATAAGATGCGATTGCCCTGGGTGCGATGAAGCAACAGAACCAATTGAATCCAGAGCACAAATTGTCTATTTCAGCCATGGCGGCGGTCCCCTGCCCATTGACCGTGATGTCATCGACGATATGCCTGCCTTCAGATTGGTGAACCAGTTGGAAAAGGGGGCAGGGTTGAAGTGAGGTATCGGGAGAGGAGCCTTGGACTTAAAAAACATTCAAAATCGTTCAGAGAGTCTTTTTATTCATTGGAACCTTTGCCAATTACAGTTCATTCAAAACTCGGAAAATACATACACAAGCAGTTGAAAACTGTACTTCTTAAGAAATATGTGGTTTAATCTTTGCAAGGGAAAACTATGTCAATTTCATGCGTTGTATATAAGACAGAACAATATCCCGATCAAAAGATCGAAGATTCTGGTGGTTTATACAAGGCCGACACATTGCAGATTCCTTTATTCTCGGACTCTTCGGAAAAGAATCCATTGATCGAGGTTGGATTTAGAAATGCGATTATTAATGGGGACTGTGAGAATATTTTAAGATCTATCCCCGATAATTCTGTGGATCTAATTTTTACCTCACCGCCTTACGCGGACCAAAGAACAAGTACTTATGGTGGCATAAAACCGAATGAGTATGTCTCATGGTTTATGCCAAAGGCACAGGAATTTTACAGGATATTGAATCCAAAAGGTTCATTCATATTAAATATCAAGGAACGAGTGGTCGATGGAGAGAGACATACTTACGTAATTGAACTGATCCTCGAAATGCGCCGCAATGGATGGCTTTGGACAGAGGAATATATGTGGCACAAGAAGAACAGCTATCCCGGAAAATGGCCCAACCGCTTTCGAGATAACTGGGAGAGATTATTGCATTTTACAAAACAGCGTAAATTCAATATGTACCAGGAAGAGGTTATGGTACCCGTTGGGGACTGGGCAGAAACCAGGCTTAAGAATTTGTCTGAAACGGATAAAAAGAGGGATAACTCAAAGGTGGGGAGTGGGTTTGGCAAGAGAATTGAAAACTGGGTGGGGCGGGACTTGGTCTATCCGAGCAATGTTTTACACATGGCAACGGAATGTTATAACCAGCAACACTCGGCTGTCTTCCCGATTGCCCTCCCGGAATGGTTTATAAAACTTTTGACCGTACCAGGTGATTTAGTCCTGGACCCGTTCAATGGTTCTGGAACGACTTGTGTTGCAGCAAGTCGACTCAAACGGGATTACCTGGGAATTGATATCAATCAGGAATATTGTGAAGTGGCCATCAATAGACTGCAATCGGATTTAGCCAGAAACGGGAAGAAAAATCATGAATGAAATAAAACCTGAACTAATTCAACGATATGTGGAACAGCATATCGGAGAATTTCATCAAGGCAGAATCGACAGTTTGAATTCATTGAAGCTTACAGATGTGTTAAAGAGGAAGAATCCATATCTATTTAGAGCCAAGAATATGCTTACCTCTGAGATGATCGTTCGTGGATTTACAGACGCTCACGTTTCCTCGAATGAAGAAACGATTTTTGGCACCTGGCTGGAGGGCTTAGCCATATATGTCAATTCTCTGGCTTTCGGGGGCAAGAAATCTGGCATACCAGGCATCGATCTTGAGTTCGATGAGAATGGAAAACAATATATGTTAATATCAAATCCGGACCGAGTTGGGGGAACGCCTCCCAGATCAAGAAGATGATAAACGATTTCACCTCTGCAAAACGGACCTTGAGAACCAGCAATTCTCATCTGGATGTTGTCGCGGTGAATGGCTGTTGTTATGGACGGGACAACAATCCCGACAAGGGGGATTATTATAAATACTGCGGTCAGCGCTTTTGGAGATTCATTTCAGGGGGCGAGAACTTGTACACGGATATTATTGAACCATTGGGATATAACGCGAGAATCCGAAATGACGAATTTAACCTGCTGCATACCAATATGATCAATAAATTCACCAAAGATTTTTCGGCGCAGTTCTGTAAGGAAACCGGTGAAATTGATTGGGAAAAGTTGGTCCAATATAATTCTTCGGTTGCCTTGAAAAAGGATCTTAAGTAGAGCGCGTAAAGAGGCAACTTGTACGTCGTGCGCGTGACCGGGGTCAAGCCTTCATCCCCCCATCAACTTCGAGGACGCTATCGAAGGCATGCCTGCCTTCAGGTTGGTGAACCAGTTGGGAAAGGGGGTGGGGTGAAGTACCCCAATAAGAAACATCAGATTTGGAAATAAATTCAAAACTATTCAGAGTGTCTAATTGTTTTCCGTTGATAAATATTTTCAATTGAAAATATAGCTTGAAGGGTTTCTTTTGATTTGTAGGGCCTAGGCTAATTAGAAATGCCCTATAAAATAGAGGCTTCGATTAAAAATCATGCAGAATGGTCAGAAGAAGGCTGAGAAAAGCCAGACTCGAAGCAACGGCGATCAGGTGCCGTTCTGCTTCCCCACCCTTGCATGGCGGGCTGAGCCGTTGGACGAACTGATTCCGTTGTGGAGGCGGCTGGTGCTGTCGCCGGTCAGGGCTTTCATGAAGGTACGCGCATCCGCAGGGCGGTCATTTGGATGCAGTTCCATCGCCCACAAGATAGCCTCTTCCACCCGCGGAGAAATCTCAGGGTTGATGAAGCGGGGATTTGGCAGACTGCGGCGGTCCCCTGCCCATTCTTGGCGATGCCAGTCATCAAGCCATGATCGATTTCATGACCCGGCTGCCAAGCCAACTCAAAAAACCGGGCGTCATCCTGGTCATCAGCGCCCATTGGGAAGAAAAAACAGCCACCCTGTTGGAGCAGCCAGCCCTGCCATGTTCTATGATTACTATGGCTTTCCGGAAGAAGCCTACACTATCACCTACCCTGCTCCAGGAAGCCCGGAGCTTGCCCAAAGAATTGCCAGCTTGCTGCAGGAAAATGGAATGCCTGCCCGCGTTGATGCGAAAAGGGGATTTGACCATGGTCTGTTCATCCCCCTGAAAATGATGTATCCCCAGGCGGATATCCCTGCCATTCAGCTTTCCCTGCTAAGCGGCCTCGACCCGGTTGCGCATCTCGCGCTTGGCAAAGCCCTGCGGAGATTGCGGGATGAAAACATCCTGGTCATTGGGTCGGGATTCTCATTCCACAATTTGAGGGCCTTTTTCTCCAAGGAATTTGGCGCGCCAGACCCTGCCAATGACGCCTTTCAAGATTGGCTGATCGAAGTCTGCACGGGTCAAGTCTCCCAGTTGGAACGCGAAGAACTCCTGGGAAGCTGGGAGAAGGCTCCCCATGCCCGTTATTGCCACCCCCGTGAGGAACATTTGCTACCGCTGCAGGTGTGTGCCGCACTGGCAGGGAAACCTGCCAGGCTGATATTTGATGACCAGATCCTTGGCAAGCGCAGTTTGGCTTTTCTCTGGTAGGTGGCTCAGCTCCGCTACTGAAAAAAACAGCGTTGTAAGTCGCTATTCCCAATGGGAGGCTGCACCGTGAAGCGCGGGTAATCTACATGGATAATGACAAGAACGGGAGACCTTCAGTCAAGCCCTCACGCTGGTGGGGATACCAGTTGCAGGGTGCAATCCGTATTTGAATGCACCAAAAAAGACTCTAGCAGGTCATCCTGAGGAACGCAAGCGACGATGGAACTTTGGGTGTGCTTTTTTGTTATAGACAATTGCCAGATTCTTCGCTTCGCTCAGAATTACAGGTCCCAGTCAGTGTTATAGGCGCAATCTGCACTTGATTGCACCAAAATCGTCCCCTTCCCCGTTCACGCTGGTCCTAAGGGGAGGCTTGACACTGGAAACACCGCGCGAACGAAGATAGCAGGCGTTACCTGCCTGCTCCACCGCTCGCCAGTGCGGATTCAGGCAGCCAGATTCTTGTGCTATTTTCTCTTACCCATTTCTAACACGCTGCCAATTGAATTCTTACACCCTCAACTGTAAGATAGATGCAGTACCAAGTGAAGTCAAACAGGATTTATCTAAGAGATGGATTTATTAGGAGCATTACAATGGAAAACATTTTTTCAGAACTTAAAGCAAAACACGATGCGATGGAAGTGAAAGAAAAGGAAATAATCAAGAATTTTGTCAACAGGAGCGCCTCCCAGCCAGAAAATCAATCAGCCGAAGCGAACCAAAAGAAACCGGATTTCTTTGCCAAACTCAAAGAAAAACACGGAAAGATGGAAGCCAGGGAAAGTCGGATGATCAACGACTTTCTAATGAAGATGAGCGCAAAAACAGCGGATTCTCCAGCGGGAACCGATCAAATGCTGAATAAGATGCTCGGCAAAGTCAAGCAAGGACACGACAGAATGGAAGCCAAGGAACGGGAGATAATTAGGCAGTTTAACAAGAAGTTCAACACAAATTAAAGCAGTTATTCCGGGTTCCCAGCGGTAAAATAACCACCCAATCCAGGCAGATGAAACCCGAGAGTTCCGAATCGAAAGAGGCCGGAATGAGAATTTATTACCGTTTGACTGAGCGGTACTGAAATAAAAATTTGAGCCTGATCGCATCCAAAGATGCCTCATCAGGCTCTTTTTCGTTTATGTCAAATCCGAAAAGCAAACAATCAGGACAATCAATCTGCCCTCGCACATAATAGCTTTTGGGGTTAATATAGGAGGAATGACTTTTTGAACAGGCAGGTGAGGTAATGAAAGAACAACCCAAAACCATCCAAAAGAATCTCTTGTATGTGGGCATTTACGCTATCGCTATGGCTTACCTGGAATCGGCAGTCGTGGTTTATCTTCGCCGTGTTTACAACATCACCGATCTGACGACCAGCATTTCACGCTTTGACCCCCAAATTGGCGGCATCGAATTAGGTCGGGAACTGGCAACGCTGGTGATGCTGCTGGCGGTTGGCTGGGCTGCCGGAAAGAACTTTCAGTCCCGCTTCGGATACAGCGTGTTTGCCTTTGGTCTGTGGGATATTTTCTATTATGCTTGGCTCAAGGTCTTTTTGGGGTGGCCAGCCTCCTTACTGGATATCGATATCCTCTTTCTCATCCCGCTCCCCTGGTGGGGACCAGTCCTGGCGCCGGTCTTGATTGCGCTCCTGATGGTTGTAGGGGGCGCGAGGGCGGTGCTACGCGCGGAGGAGGGGGTCAAAATACACATCAAGTCGGCTGAGTGGGTCACCTTTTCCTGTGGAATTTTGCTGCTGCTTTACACTTTTATGGCGGATTCCCTGGCCGCCCTTCCCGCGGACATGCAGACTCTCTCCCAACTGAAACCAACCTCCTTTCAATGGCCGGTTTATGTGGTCGGTTATGTTCTGACCTTCTTCGCGGTCTGGCGGGCAACCTCAAAAAGGCAGTAAGCCTTATCGCAAAAACGACAACCGCTTCGTCGAGGAAAACAACCGTGGTTTGATCCGTGCTTATATCGGACACTCCCGCCTTGACAGCCTCGAACAATTAACCTGCCTGCGTGAGTTGGATGAGAAACTCTGGCTCTATCACAACTTCTTCTTGCCCGTCATGCATCTCCAGGAGAAACGTATCACCGAACACCAAACCATGCAACGCATTCACGATCAGGCGCTTACCCCTCTCGATCGTCTGCTTCAAAGTGGTTCGCTGTCCAAGGCTCGCAAAATAGAACTCTTGGAGACCAGAAGGGCTATCAATCCCATCGCTCTCCGTTCTCAGATCGATGCCCTGATTAGAAATCTGCCCGCTTTGCCTTGTCTGAGGCCTAACGAAAAACTGAATTTTTATGGTACGAAGCTCAACTTTAAAGAACCTTCAGTAACATTTTCTTTTGAACCAACAACTGTGCTTCGGTAACATTATCATTTGACTTGACACTGCGGGAACGTGTGCAGGTTAAATAAAAAGCCGAAGTGAACCGGCTTGTCCTGGCTGGACCACCAGTCCCAGCGTCTTCCTTGACTGGCCATTTCTGGACTCAGTGCGTGAGCGGTATGGACTTCCACACCTCAGGACAATAATAGTATGGCAAATTATTCTTGAAATGGGATTTATGTACTTTGTTAACCACACCCTCGCGCGAACTGTTTGACAAAAGTTAACTTACTGCGTTATACTAACCGATTGTGAATATTATCTCCTGGGAGAACAAAATGGATACCCCTATCGAACAAAAACCCTCAATCAATCAAAGCCTTAAACCGAAACAAAAATTCGAAGGGAAGGTACTGAAAACCTCATTACAAGGTGCAATTGTGGATATTGGCGAACCCATAACAGCATTTTTGCATATTTCCCAGGTGATCAACAGCGCGGCGCCGGATGAACCGGTAAAAAATCTTGAGGAACTCCTCAAAGTTGGCGATAGTGTGACGGTATGGATCAAGCGGATGTTGAAAGACCATGTTGAGCTGACCATGCACGAGCCGTTGGGTTTGGATTGGCGTGATATCCAGCCCGAAATGGTACTCCACGGCAAAGTTGTGCGCCTGGAAAGTTTCGGCGCATTTGTAGAAATTGGCGCTGAACGCCCCGGTCTGGTGCACGTGAGTGAGCTTTCTCATAATTACGTTCGGGTTCCCTCCGAGGTGGTTAAGGTTGGGGATGAAGTGGATGTAAAAGTGCTGGAAATCGACAAACGCAAGAAGCAAATTAAGCTCAGCATGAAAGCCCTGATGGACGAACCGGAACCGGTTGAGAAAGAACCCAGACATCCTGGCAAACGTGGCAAAGGCAAACAGGAAGTCGTTGAAGAGGTGGCCGGGGAAGTTATTCCTGATCCGACTTTCATGGAAATTGCCATGCGCCAGGCGATGGATCGCGCGGAAAAGCGCAAACCTGAAATTTCGAGCCATATCAAACGTTCCAAGGTTTCCGAGAACGAACAGGACGATATTTTTGAGCGCACCATGAAGGGTAAGATCAATCAGGACTGAGAATGCTTGACAGAGGAATGTTGCGCATAGTTAATTAAGTAACATCCGGGGAGGTGCTGGAAGAAAAAGCCCTCCCCGAAACTTTTAATAGAATGGTTCAAAAATAGATGAGTTGAGGAGGAGCATGGTTACCAAGGTTATCTTTTTTACGGGCGGGGTATTATCTTCCGTCGGCAAAGGTGTAACCGCAGCCGCCATTGGGCGCCTCTTAAAAGCACGCGGGTTCAACATTACCATTCAGAAGCTCGATCCCTACCTGAATGTGGATCCAGGCACCTTAAGCCCTTATCAACACGGGGAAGTATTCGTTTTGGATGATGGATCTGAGACGGATCTGGACCTGGGGCATTACGAGCGTTTTTGTGACCTGCGCTTGAACAAAAACAGTACGGTGACCACCGGTCAGGTATACGAAGAGGTGCTCAACCGCGAAAGGCGCGGGGAATTTTTAGGCGGCACGATCCAGGTCATTCCCCATATTACCAACGAAATAAAACGCAGAATCTCCCTGGTGGGGCAATCCACCAATGCCGAAATCGCCCTGGTGGAAGTGGGCGGGACGGTCGGTGATATTGAAGGGCAGCCTTTCCTGGAAGCCATTCGTGAAATGCGTAATGACCTTGGCAGGGGAAATACGGCTTTTGTTCACTTGACCTGGCTGCCCTACCTGAAAGCGACCGGAGAGACAAAAACCAAACCCACCCAACATTCTGTGCGGGAACTTCGCTCCATTGGCATCCTGCCAGATATGATCGTCGCCCGCAGTGATTACCCGGTCGAAAGGGAACTCTGCGGGAAGATTGCCCAATTTTGTGATGTCGCGCCTGAGGCAGTCATCCCTCTGGTCACAGCGGACATGCTCTACCGCATCCCCTTGATGCTGGAGGAAATGCATGTGGCGGATATTCTGCTGGAGCGCTTGAACCTTACCCCACACCAGGCGCCGGATCTGCGGGCCTGGCGCTGGATGGTCAATGAATTGGAACGGAAAAAACCGGTCGTTAAAATTGGGCTGGTGGGAAAGTACGTGGAACTGCATGACGCTTATATCAGCGTACGCGAAGCCCTGAAACATGCTGCCCTGTACGCCGGCGTGGACGTGGACATTGAGTGGATTTCCTCCACGGATATTGAAAAAGGCATTGGGGTGGAGCGACTGACCAAGGTGGATGGCATCCTGGTGCCCGGTGGATTTGGCAGCCGCGGAGTGGAAGGCAAGATCCTGGCGGCGAAGTATGCCCGCGAAAACAAGGTGCCCTATCTGGGGCTGTGCCTGGGAATGCAGGTGATGGTGATTGAATTCGCCCGGAATGTACTGGGGATTACCAACGCCAATTCTTCGGAATTTGACCGGCTGACCCCTGACCCGGTAATATACTTGATGCCGGAGCAGAAGGACCTGGAAGAAACGGGTGGCACGATGCGATTGGGTCTTTACCCTTGTGAAATTCAGCCAAACACCCTGGCAGCACAGTTATACGGGGAAAGTCTGATTGAAGAGCGCCACCGCCACCGCTATGAAGTGAACAATGATTACCGGATGGTCATGCAGAAGGGTGGGTTGGTCATGTCTGGTCTTTCACCGGGTGGCGTTCTAGTGGAAATGGCTGAGGTCAAAAACCATCCCTACATGGTCGGATGTCAATTCCATCCGGAGTTTCTCTCAAGACCCAACGCGCCGCATCCCTTGTTCGCAGGGTTTATTAAGGCAGTGTGCCGGCGGAAGAAACTCCCCGATAAGGCACTTACTCCTGAATTTTCGAAGTGACTCAGGGGCGATTCGATTATACTTAATGAAGAATTCAAAGAATAGAGAGGATGGAAGAATATGGATACCACGATTGAATATATCAATGCGATTGAAGTATTAGACTCACGCGGGAACCCAACCGTGGAAGTCGAGGTGATTTTGGGCGACGGCAGTTTCGGCAGAGCGATGGTCCCTTCGGGCGCTTCGACCGGCGTACATGAAGCCCTTGAACTGCGTGATGGCGATAAGAATCGCTACATGGGCAAGGGCGTTTTAGACGCGGTTGATCATGTGAACGACGATATTGCCGATGAACTGCTCGGGTGGGACGCCACTGAGCAAAAAGCGATTGACCAACTGTTGCTCGAATTGGATGGGACCCCCAACAAGTCCAGTTATGGTGCCAATGCCATTTTGGGAACCAGCCTGGCAGTCGCCAAAGCCGCGGCCAACTCCATCGGTTTGCCGTTGTACCGTTACCTGGGTGGTGTCTACGCCCATGTTCTGCCCGTCCCAATGATGAACATTTTGAACGGCGGCGCCCATACCAACTGGCAGTCCACCGATGCCCAGGAATTCATGGTGATGCCGCTGGGCGCTGAGAGTTTTGCCGAAGGTCTGCGCTGGGGCGCCGAGATTTATCATTCGCTCAAGGGCGTCTTGAAATCCAAGGGATATACCACCCTGGTCGGAGACGAAGGCGGATTTGCGCCAGCACTCAAAGCCAATGAAGAAGCAGTCGAATTGATTTTGGAAGCCATTGTCAAGGCCGGTTACAAACCCGGTGAAGAAGTCTGCATTGCGCTTGACCCGGCTGCCTCAGAGCTTTTCGAAGAAGATACCAGGCTGTATAACCTGCGCAAGGAAGGCAGAAAACTCACCAGCGATCAGATGGTCGATTTTTGGACCGACTGGATCAACAAATTCCCGATTGTTTCCATCGAAGACGGGTTCGCCCAGGATGATTGGGAGGGCTGGAAGAATTTCACCGCCCAGGTAGGGCACCGCCTGCAAATTGTCGGCGATGACCTGCTGGTGACCAATCCTGAACGCGTGGCACGCGCCATCGAAGAGAAAGCCTGTAATGCCCTGTTGGTGAAGGTTAACCAAATCGGCTCCCTGACTGAGACCATGCAGGCGGTTACCATGGTGCAGACACACGGCTGGAAAGCGGTTTGTTCGCACCGCTCCGGTGAGACTGAAGACACCACCATAGCCGACCTGGCTGTCGCGATGAACATGGGTCAGATCAAGACCGGCGCACCTGCCCGCTCGGACCGCGTTGCCAAGTATAACCAACTCCTGCGCATTGAGAATGAACTGGAAGAGACCTCCCGCTATGCCGGCTGGTCTGCGCTTGGTCGTTAGTTCAGTAAATATCCTATGATTTCATGGCTGCCTGCTTACCCGGGCAGCCATTTGAATTTAAGCAGGTTATGCTTCTCAGAGGGGGTAAAGGCCTTTGGGGTTCCCTGGCGCGGGATTTCATTTAGCCAATATAATTATTGGAATGACCGACATGAATGAAGAAAGCAGCCGCGGCTGCCTTGACATGATCACGCTTGAATTGGTTAACTGCCAAAAATGCCCGCGGCTGGTGGCATGGAGGGAAGAGGTGGCTGCCACCAAACGAAGGGCATATGTTGATCAGGAATACTGGGGCAGACCGGTGCCAGGCTTTGGCGACCCCAAAGCCAGTTTGCTGGTGGTCGGGTTGGCTCCGGGGGCACACGGTTCCAACCGTACCGGCCGGATGTTCACTGGCGATGCTTCAGGGGATTTTCTCTATCCCGCCCTGTACCGGGCTGGTTTTGCCAGCCAACCACAAACACTTCACAGGGATGATGGTCTAGAACTGCACGATCTCTTTATCAGCGCGATCTGCCGCTGTGCTCCGCCCGATAATAAGCCCACGCCCGCCGAAATTCGCTCGTGTTCACCCTGGCTGGAAGCGGAGATGGCATGTCTTGGTCACCTGAAGGGCATCGTGGCACTTGGCAGGGTTGCCATGGACGGTGTCCTGGAGCTGCCGGCTTATCGCAAGGTTTCAAGGAAAGACGTGGTGTTTGGACATGGCGCTTTTTTTCAGTTGAGTGAAGGCTTGCCCTGGTTGCTGTGTTCCTACCATCCCAGCCGGCAGAACACCCAGACCGGCCGGCTAACGGCGGAGATGTTCGATTGGATTTGGCAGCAGGCTTCGACGCTGTTGCGCGGGTAAGCAGCCAAATTATCGGGGTTTTTGCGCCGCAATCCACAGACGGTCGTCTTTTCCCGACAGGGGGGTCATCTGCATGGGATTTCCGACCAGCAAGCGGATTTCAAAACCGGCTTGTTGCAGAAGCAGCATAATGTCCTCCATGGCATAACCGCGTTCCTTGTGAAGCTCTTCGTGGCGGACCCAATACTTGCCATCGCGCTCAAACATGATGATGCGCATCTGGGCAATGCCGTTCTCGTAGTCATAGGAATTTTCAGCCACCTCGAGGTAGTCGGGCAGATCCTGCGGGATGAAGTGGGGGGAGCGCTGCCAGGATACGGCAAGCCCGTAAATGGTGTTCATGTCAAAGATGAAGTAGCCGCCGGGGTTGAGTTGACGGAAAGCCGCCTTGAAAGTGTCGCTGAGTTCGGAGACTTTCAGCAGGTAGTTGAGACTGTCAAAGAAACTGGTGACGCAGTCAAACTGAACGGGCAGGTCGAGTTTGCTCATGTCTTGATGGAGCCACTGAACCGGGGCTGCCTGCTCCTTGGCGCTGGAACGGGCAATTTCCAGCATGTCGGCAGAGGCATCCAGACCGGTAACGGTCAGACCCTGCTTTGCCATGTGGATAGCGAACACGCCGGATCCACAAGCCAGGTCCAGCAGGGAGGCCGGGGCAAATTGAAGCGTTTCAAGGATGTGCGGAAAAACATCCTTGTACACCCAATTTGTGAACTGGATATAAGGACCAGTATGATAATGACGGGCAAAATGCTGATAAGGTTTCATGGGAATTTCCTTGTGCGGTCTGATTGATTCTACCATCCCCTGAATGGGGAAGGACATCAGACGGGACCGCAGCGGCTTAGAAGCTTAGAAGATGGTGGTATATTAAGTCAAAGATACTTCCAGATGCAGAAGGAGTTTTCCATGGCATATCCCGTTGCAAATCCCAAGGTCATCCAGCGTGCCAGGCAGGTGCTGAGCCTGAACCCACTTTTCCTGGACACGGAGACCACAGGGACCGGTTCCATGGATGTGATCATTGAGGTGGGAATTGTGGATATGGATGGGAATGTCCTGTATGACAGGCTGGTCAATCCGGGCAGACCCATTCCGGCGGAGTCCAGCGCGGTCAATGAAATTATGGACGAGATGGTGGCGAACGCCGATACCTGGCCGTTGGTCTGGGGGGAAATTGAACCGATTTTACGCGGCCGGGCGATTGGGATTTACAATGCCGAGTTCGACATGCGTCTGCTCAAGCAGTCCAACCAGGTAAATAAGCTGCCCTGGAGCCTTGAGGATGGGCAGGCGTTTTGCATGATGAAATTGTTTTCTGCTTATTACGGGGAGTGGAACCCGCGTTACAACGGCTTCAAGTCGCACAAATTGGAATTTGCGGGGAAATTCTGCCAAATTGAATTGGCAAATACCCATCATGCGGTGGATGATGCCAGGTTGACCGCAGCGTTGTTGCGGTATATCGCCTCCCGATGAGGCACCCAGGTGAGGGCGTTGCGGAAACCGGAGCCGAGGCTGTTCCAAAAGTCAGTATTTTGCTTTTTATACAGTTCTTTGTGGGAAAATATGATAAAAATGACACCTATTGAGGTTATTGTTCCCATATTGTTTGAAATTAAGTGATCGGTGGGAGAACTAAGCAAGACTATCTACTTTTGGGACAGCCTTAATGGGGCAGCAAGGATTACTGAACCTCTGACGCGCCACCATTTTCCCAAATCTTCCGAGGAAAGTGTGAGCACTTACCTGAGGCTGTTATTCCCCGGCAATTCATGCTTTTTTATGGAAGATTTTGAGTTATGGACAGCGGCGCAAACTGTCGTTGAAGCAATTAATCGGCTCTATGGCCTAAGGTGAAGGGGAAAGGGCGCACAGAAACCGGTCACACTCCCGCCGGGAATGCAGGATCACCACAGGTTTTTCACTTGAGCGAAAAAGATTGTAGTATTTGTGCCGGTGAGTCTTGTTGAAGTTCCAAATCCAGGCCACAAATTCCAGGTCAATTTTTTCAGGGCAGCCTTCTGGCAGATCCGGACGGGTTTTACCCTGGTAGTGGAGCAGGCGAACAAAAACGTTTTTCAGACAAACCAGCCGCGGAAAATCCAGATAAATGACAGCATCACAGGCTTCAAAGCGAGGGGAGAGGGTGCGTGCGTAATTTCCGTCTATGATCCAGCGATCCAGTTTGAGGATCTCAGCCAGCTTCAGGTCAAACTCAGGTTCGCTGATGGATTTCCATCCGCGCTGCCAGTAGATTTTATCCAAATGATAGACAGGCAGGGAAAGAACCTGCCCCAATTTGACTGACAGGGTGGATTTTCCACTGCCGGCACAGCCGATGACAATGATTCGGTCTGTATGGGCGGGCAAAGCGGGTTGGTGTTCGATCGCGTTCATCGCCAATTGTTCTCCGTTGAATAAAAGAGTGTCAGTCGTAAAAGAAATTCCTGCCAAAGCCGCAGTGCGCTGATTTTATCTCAACATGCGCATCAACGGCTTACAGGTTTAAGTTTTATATTTTCATGCAGTTATCCCTTGCAAAAAAAGCAAAGTGGTGGTATCTTATGAACAGTTGTTCATATAATCATAACTATCGGAGAATTTTATGATGCCAGGTACAAAACAGGAAATAAACCACCTTTCTCTCGAAGATGCTGACCGCATGGCATGGACGTTTAAGGGATTGGCAGATCCAACCCGGCTGCGGCTTCTGGCTGTGTTGCTGCAGGGCGAGACCTGTGTTTCCGCGTTGGCAGAAAGCATCCAAAGCAGCCAAAGCGCGGTGTCGCACCAGTTGAGCTTGCTGCGCAACCTGCGGTTTGTATCAGCACGCCGGGAGGGGCAACAAGTCTTTTACCGGATTGATGATGAGCACATTGAAGACCTGTTCATGCGAGCTTTCGAGCATGGTCGCCACATAACCAAATCGCAGGAGGAAAGATAATGCAGACACACATCATTCACATCCAGGGATTGGACTGCCCGGACTGCACGAAAGTCATCGAAACCGGTCTACGGACACTTCCTGGGGTAAAAGACGCTGAATTGGACTATAACCGCGGCGTCGTGAGCGTCACAGGCGATGTTGACCTGGAAGCCATCCATGCCCGCATCCGCCGGCTGGGCTTTGTTCCTGTGGCGGAGGATGAGCATAAGACCACCACTGCGATTGATTTCAAAGGTTTCTGGGACTCTTACCGGAGAAATCCAGAACTCAAAATCACCATTCCGGGTTTTATCCTGCTGGTGCTTTCACTCTTTCTGGAGGGTTGGGGCGTACCTACGGGGATGGTGCTCCCAATCCAACTGGTGAGCCTGGTAATTGCTGGCTTTTCTGTATTTCGTGGTGGCTATCTCAGTCTCTTCGTCGAACATTCCATCAATATGAACTTTTTGATGTCTATTGCCATGATTGGGGCAGTGTTCATTGGTGAAACGCAAGAAGTTCTGATTCTGCTGGTACTCTTCAGCTTTTCTGAAGCCCTGGAAGACTATACCACCGACCATGCCAGAGCGGTTCTCAACGAATTTGCTGACCTGGCGCCAAAACAAGCCTTACTCCTGACGGAAGATGGTGAAAGAACCATTCCGGTGGAGCACCTGGCAATTGGTGATCTGATTTTGATAAAAGCCGGCGAGCGCTTTCCAATGGATGGGATGATCGTAGATGGCTCCAGTGATGTGAACCAGGCACCCATTACCGGTGAGAGCAAATTGGTCAGTAAAAAAGAAGGAGACCAGGTGCTTTCGGGAACCATTAATGGGCAGGGGCTGCTTAAGGTGCGTATCACCCATTTGGCGGCAGATACCACCATGCAGCGAATCATCACGCTTGTGACTGAAGCCCAGGCTACCAAGGCAAAACAGGAAAAGTTCATCGATCGTTTCGCCAAGGTATATACACCTATCGTGGTGGGGGTAGCTGTCCTGGTGGCGGTGATTCCGACCGTTTTCCTGGGGCAGCCATTCCTGAATTCTGGCGAAAGTTATGGTTGGCTGCATCGGGCATTGTCACTTCTGATGATTGGCTGCCCTTGCGCCCTGGTGATCAGCACACCAATCACTATTATCAGCGCACTCACCAGGGCTGCCCGGTCAGGGGTGGTATTTAAAGGCGGGGTTTACCTGGAAAGTCTCAGCCAGATCAAGGTGATCGCCTTTGATAAGACCGGCACCCTTACCAGAGGTCAGCCGGCGGTCGCGGCGGTCAAAGCGGTTGATTGTGAAGGCGTGGAACCCTGTGAGCCCTGTAACGACCTGCTGGCATTAGCCTGTTCGTTGGAACAACACAGCAGCCACCCGCTCAGTTACGCAGTTTTAGAGGAAGGGGCGGAACGCGGGGTAATGAACCGTTACGCGCCGGCTGAAGGGCTGGAAACTTTGAGCGGCAGGGGGCAGCAGGGCTGGGTTAATGGCAAGCTTGCCACGGTGGGCAGTTTACCATTATTTGAGGCTGAACATAACACCCCACCCGCACTCGTTGAACAAACCCTGGAGGCAGAGTGTAACGGTCAGACCACCATGCTGGTTTGCGACGGTGAGCGGGTGCGTGGCTTTTTGAGCGTGGAGGACGAAATCCGGCCAGAAGCTGTATCTGTGCTGCAATCCTTAAAGGAAAAGGGATTTCGGATAGTCATGTTGACGGGTGACAATGTGGTAGTAGCTGAACAGGTGGGTCAGAAATTAGGCGTGGATGATATTTTCGCCAACCTGTTGCCGGAAGAGAAACTGGCTACCCTGGCAAAAATGCGGGAGCAGTATGGTCAGGTGAGCATGGTTGGGGACGGCATCAACGACAGCCCAGCGCTGGCAAACGCTGACGTGGGCATCGCGATGGGTGGGGCTGGCAACGCTCAGGTGTTGGAGACTGCCGATATTGTCTTGATGGATGACGATCTCAGCCAACTGCCCTTTGCTGTGGACCTTTCGCACTTCACCAATGGGCAGATTCGTCAAAACATCGTGGTCAGCTTGGGTGTCAAGTTCCTGTTGGGAATATTGGCGATCCTCGGATTGACGCCCCTGTGGGTGGCAGTGCTGGGTGATATTGGGGTTTCCCTGGTAGTCACGCTTAATGGCATGCGGGCCATGCACTTTTCGAGTGACCAGGCGGCGGGCAGCGTTCAGGCTTGATTACTTTACCGAAAAGTTAAGTTCCCAGATGCCGTTTGAAACCTGCTCCGTGGAGGTTTTGACACTGGCGAAGGTGATCCAACTTCTCCCGGGCTTTAATGCCAGGGGTGTTCCATCCAAGGTATTAAACTCAAGCGCGCTCATAGTGTCGGAAGCCAGCCAGGTGCCATAAATCAACTTTCCGTCCCTGAGGAGCAGAGCCTGTTGGTTCGGGTCACCTTCGCGGAAGTCGACATCGTACATAGTTGGGCTGTACTCAATATAATTGGCGAATAGGATCAGGACGTTATCAAAGGCGATAGGCGCATCGTCATTGACATCGAAAGATTGGGTGAGCTGGATACTGCCGTCATCGGCGACATGGTCCTGCCAGAGTTGGTACTTTCTGGTGGAGGGGTCATAGCGCCAATCCATCACCGAAAAATCCGCGTATAGCAGGCTGAGATTGTCAGCCTCTTCATCCCAGAAAGTCAACTGTGTGTCAAAAATCATGCCTGTAAGGTCAGGGGCGAAAGATTCCAGCTCCTGATTGCTCATGTATTCTCTTAACGCGCCCGTATCCACAAAAGTATTCTCCCCATCGGCTGTGGTGAGAGTACAGATGGCAGGGCAGGGGGCAAAGCCTCTGGCAAAGGCGCGGTCTGGCAATACCTCGGTGAGTATTTTTTCCACTGACGTATCCGCGCTGGCGTAGGCAAGCACCCCCTGGTAATGTTCAGTCAAGCGGGCGTCCATAATTCGGGCGGGAGCCAGTGGTCCGATGGATGTTCCTTCCTGACCGTGAAAGAGAGCCAAAAAATGGTTCATCTGGTGTCCGATGTAGTACTCAAAGACCAGGTCGGCCTGGTTAAGGCTGGCAACAAGCCGAAGCTGCTCAGGCCAATTGGCAAGTTTGACTAGCACGGGTCTCTGTTCCAATAAAGCAGGATCCTTCACAGTCAGTCCGGTCAGTGGATTGATGTTCGCGGCTGCCAAATTGGGGATCGGAACGGTGGCTGAGGCTGTGGAGATGGGCCAGGGCGTGGGTGAAGGCAGAGGTGTGGGCGTAAATCCGCTGGCAGCCTGGGTTTGCAGTTGGATTGCATTGGGGGTTGGGCTGGCATCTTTGCGGGCGGCGGGCGTGAGCAGAGGCGGACGGTTTGAGCCGGTGCAGGCAGAAAGCAACAGAGCTGCCATGATCACGATCGTCATGAAGACAGGGGTATGTTTACATGGATGAGTACGCAAGAGCTTTGCCATACCTTCAGATTCTAACATGTCCAGCCGGCTGCGCAGCTGCTTTTTATGGATGAGATTCAGTGCGCTGCACAAAGCGGGTTGGTACCTGGTTTGGTGATGAAGTGATTCTTTGTCCTGGAGTCCCGTAATATCGGAAACAACGACCATAACCGGCGGATTGGATGGCTTGAGCAGATAAAACCAGGCAGGACTCGCAAGTTAAACCAGAACATCACCTCCCGTTAACCTTACATTGATTTACTGTTAAGTCCCCCATGATATCATCATAAAAATAAAGACCATATTTTTCTAAACTAAGGAGAAGAAAATAATGCGCCGTCAATTAATTACCGTAGTAATGATTTTTGCACTTCTGTTAACTGCCTGCAGTACAGCCAGCCCAACAGAAGAAACCGTCCCCACTGCGACTGAGGCAGTCTCTGAAAGTACTTTGTCCGGTTCGATCAGCCTGGCGGGTTCAACCACCGTTCAACCTTTGGCTGAGCTTCTTGGGGAAGCATTCATGGCAATCAATCCCGATGTCTCGATTGATGTGCAGGGTGGTGGTACGAGCGTGGGCGTCAAAGCCGCCGGCGAAGCGACCTCCGATATTGGCATGGCTTCCCGTGATGTCAAAGACGAAGAGAAAACTGAATTCCCCGACATCAATGTGGTGATCATCGCACGCGATGGCATCGCAACCATAGTCAATGCCGAAATTCCGGTTGAAGGTCTGACCCTCGAACAGATTCGCGGCATCTTTTCCGGTGAGATCACCAACTGGAACGAAGTCGGTGGACCAGATGCAGCGATCATTGTTGTTTCCCGTGAAGAGGGCTCCGGTACCCGAGATGCCTTCCAGGAGATGGTGATGGGTAAGGACGTCCTCATCACTGAGAACGCGATCCTACAGCCTTCCAATGGCGCTATTCGCACCACAGTCTCGACCACGCCATACTCCATCGGTTACCTGTCTTTTGGATACTTGGATGAATCGGTCAAAGCCCTAACCGTCGAAGGCATTGCCCCGACTGAGGAAAATGCCTCCAATGGCACTTATCCTGTGGTTCGTCCACTCAACATGCTAACCAATGGTGCACCTGAAGGATTGGTCAAATCCTTCCTGGATTACATTCTCAGCGCCGATGGTCAGGCAATCGTTAAGCAAGAAGGTTACATTCCTGTAAAATAAGCCCCAGAACTTTCCAGGCATTGATACAAAAAATGGCGTCTCCTCCTCAGAAAAGGAAGGGGCGCCAAAATGTTGATAAAAGAGATAGACAACCTGGTTTTGGAGTGAGCATGCAGAGAAAATACGCCGTTGAAAAGGGAGCCCGCAACCTGTTATTTATCTGCGCATTGATCTCCATCGTTATTGTTTTTCTTATCTTTATTTTCATTTTTCGTGAAAGTATTCCCGCTTTCAAAGCTGTGGGCCTCAAATCAATTCTGCTTGAGACTGTCTGGCGCCCCAGTCAGGATCAATATGGCATCCTGGCAATGGCGACCGGATCTGTGACTGTGACGATCATGGCGATTGTTTTAGGGGTGCCCCTGGCATTGGGTGGAGCGATTTTCCTGGCGGAAGTAGCTCCCAGCGGGGTCCAGGCAGTCGTCCGCCCTGCCATTCAACTGCTGGCTGGGATTCCATCGGTGGTCTATGGCCTGTTTGGCATGGTGGTAATAGTGCCCCTGGTAAGGCAAATCCCGGTGCCTGGGAACTCAGGTTACGGCCTGCTGGCAGCCGCGATCGTTTTAGCGGTAATGATCCTGCCCACCATTACAAGCGTGGCTGAGGACGCCATCCGGGCGGTTCCCCAAAGCTACCGACAGGCTTCGCTGGCGTTGGGCGCGACTCAATGGCAAACCATCGTCCAGGTAATCCTGCCGGCAGCGAAATCCGGTATAGTCGCCGCGCTTATTCTTGGTATTGGCCGCGCGCTGGGGGAAACAATGGCAATGATCATGGTGATTGGGAATTCGGTGATCATGCCAACGCCGCTCACGGACAACCCCTTAACCCTATTCCTGCGCCAAGCCCGCACGCTGACCGGAAATATTGCCGTGGAGATCAGCTATGCCACGGGCATCCATGAAGCTACCCTGTTCGCGACTGGCGTGGTTTTGTTTATCCTGATCATGATTGTCAATATCACGGCGCACGCTTTGATGCGCAAACGCAATGACAGTTGAGCCTGTGAGAATGTTGGAAAACTATGACAGACACTACTAAGGCAATTGATTTGAAACCTGACAACAACCCGAATAAGGGCAAACCTTCCAACTTGAAATCCAGGCATTTCACTCAAAAAGCTTACTTTGGGTTGTTGTGGATTGGTGGCGGGATAACTATCTTCATCTTGTTAGCAGTGGTTGGGTACGTAGTGACCAAGGGATTTGCCGTCATCGACTGGGAGTTTTTGACCACTCAGCCGAGAGGAGGCCTTTCCGGTGAAGGCGGTATTTCAACAACCATTGTTACAACGCTTTACCTGGTGATTTTGACCATATCAATCGCGACCCCTTTGGGAATCGGCGCCGCCATTTTTCTGGTGGAATATGCCGGTGAAACCAGCACTTCCTCTAAGTTTATTAAGGGACTGATCAGTTTTGCCCATTTTGGCGTGGAGACTTTGGCTGGCATCCCCTCCATCATTTTTGGTCTTTTCGGTTACGCCCTGTTTGTCTCAGCATTGCACTTCGGTTTTTCATTGCTTTCCGCCAGCCTGGCTGGTGCCTGCCTGATCCTCCCGACCATCATACGAACGACAGAGGAAGCCTTGCTGACTGTGCCTGACAGCCTGCGTGAGGGCAGCCTGGCTTTGGGCGCCACCAAATGGCAAACTATCAGTAAAGTGGTGCTTCCAGCCGCGCTGCCGGGAATTATCACTGGCGTTATCCTGAGTGTAGGGCGGGTGGTGAGTGAAACCGCAGTGTTTTACGTCACTCTGGGCGGCAGCTACCGTATGCCAACATCGATCATGTCCGGCGGCCGTACCCTGGCGCTGCACCTGTATTATTTGGCGATGGATACCAATGCTTTTGATAAAGCCATGGGAACAGGCGCCATTCTGATCATAGCCATCATAATTATCAACCTTATTATCGATTTTATTTCACACAAAATTACTGCCGGAGTACGTGGCATCCAATGAACAATATCAAACTTGAAACTAAAAATTACAGCTTAAATTACGGAAAATTCAGGGCAATTGAGGATATCAGTATGCAGATCCCTGAGAAAATGGTCACAGCCCTGATTGGACCTTCCGGCTGTGGGAAAAGCACCTTCCTGCGAACTTTCAACCGGATGAATGACCTCATTCCTGGGGTCACGACGGAAGGCGAAGCACTGCTGGATGGAGAAGATATTTTCAAGATGGATGTGGTCAACCTGCGCCAGAGGGTCGGCATGGTCTTCCAAAAGCCCAACCCCTTCCCGAAATCGATTTACGACAATGTCGCATATGGTCCCCGCGTTAATGGCATGAAAGACCGCAATAAACTTGAAGAAGTGGTTGAGCAAAGTTTGCGAGGAGCAGCTTTGTGGGACGAGGTCAAAGACAATCTAAATAAATCGGGGCTGGCACTTTCTGGCGGGCAGCAGCAGCGCCTGTGCAT
>JBAQMM010000040.1:0-19925 GCA_049302815.1 Anaerolineaceae bacterium
AGTATAGCCTACTCAGCACAAGGAACCGCTTATGAGTAAAAACAGCCCTGTTTCCCGATTTTTTAATTCGCGAGTGAAATCCTTTAAATTCGCTTTTAAAGGTTGGGTGCATGTTCTCAAGACCCAACAGAATGCCTGGATCCATCTCGGCGCCACAATCCTCGTGATCCTGGTTGGTTTTTGGCTGAACATCTCCAAACAAGACTGGATTGCGGTTTTATTGGTAGTGGGCATTGTCTGGGTAGCAGAATTTCTTAATACAGCCCTGGAAGTCATCGTCGACATTGCCAGCCCTGAAAAACATCCTTTGGCAAAAATTGGCAAGGATGTTGGCGCAGCGGCTGTATTAATCGCGGCTGTGATTGCCATCGTGATCGGCTTACTCGTGCTCGGGCCACCATTTATCGCTAAATTGGGATGGTAACTGAAATAAGTCGTTGTCTTTGAATAAGGTTGGTAAAAACTGAATTTTTCCTGCGGTATACTATGGCTTAGTTTTCTGAAATGAAGGAGAAATTAATTAATGATTAGCGAACCAATCAATGTAACGGATGCGGCATTCCAAAAGACCGTTTTAGAATCCCCTCTGCCTGTTATTGTTGACTTTTGGGCACCTTGGTGCGGACCTTGCCGAATGGTGGCACCCATCCTCGAAAAAATTGCCAAGGAAAACGCGGACAAATTAATCGTCGCCAAAGTCAACACCGATGAGAATCAGGAATGGGCGGGAAAATATCACGTGGAGGGCATCCCCACCATGCTAATGATCTCCGATGGGAAAATTGTCCACCGACAGGTGGGTGCTTTACCGGAACCGATGCTGCGTGATGTGGTCAGCCAGTTCCTGGATGTCTCCAATAGTCAGACTAAATAAATACGATCCTTGTACAAAAAGAGGGCTTGCTTGCCCTCTTTTTTTGTTCTTAACCCACACTCAGCCTTCTCCCCTTTCTATATCAGCCCCTAAAGCGGCCAGTTTATCATCAATTCGCTCATAGCCCCGGTCTATCTGGGCGATATTGCGGATAGTTGAAGTGCCTTTCGCCGAAAGAGCCGCCAGAACCAGCGCGATACCAGCGCGAATATCCGGGCTATCCAATTTCTCAGAGTTGAGCCGGGTTGGACCCTGAACGATGCAGCGGTGAGGGTCACACAATACAATTTGAGCGCCCATGGCAACCAGTTTATCCGTGAAGAACATACGGCTTGGATACATCCAGTCGTGGAACAGAATCGTGCCATTTGCCTGGGTCGCGATCACAATGGCGATGCTCATCAAATCGGTCGGGAAGGCTGGCCAGGGCATGACACTGATCTCTGGAATGGCATTGCCAAGATCTGCTTCTATGACCAGGCGCTGGTTCGCACCCAACAGAATATCATTGCCGATGAAGTCAAAGTCCACACCCAAACGCCGAAACACCAATTGGATCATCTTTAAATGTTCAACGCCGGCGTCCTTGATCCGAATTTCCCCATGCGTGACCACTGCCGCCCCCACAAAACTGATCACTTCAAGATAATCGGGACCAATAGTGAATTCCCCGCCGGAAAGGGATTTGACACCATCGATGACCAGCGTGTTTGAGCCGATGTTTTTGATATCAGCCCCAACGGAATTTAGGAATAAGCACAGTTCCTGGATATGGGGCTCGGAGGCGGCATTACGAATAATCGTTCTCCCCTCGGCTTTTACTGCCGCCATAATGGTGTTTTCAGTGGCTGTTACACTGGCTTCATCTAAAAGGATATCCGCGCCGGTAAGTTTGGGCGTAGAGAATTTAAAGCAGCCGTTATAAGTAAAAGTCGCGCCCAGTTTGTTTAATGCCAGGATATGGGTATCCACCCGGCGTCTTCCAATAACATCACCACCAGGAGGGGGTAACGTCAGACCTCCGGAACGCGCCAGCATCGGCCCAGCCAGCAGGATGGAAGCGCGAATTTGCCTGCAGACGTCCGGATCAAGATCAGAAGGATGGATATCTTTGGCATGGAATTCATATGAGGAAGGATCTTCAAGCTGCCTTACTGAAACCCCCAAGCTCTCCAAAAGTCTTCGCATGGTACGGGTATCAGTGATCTCCGGCACATTGTGCAAAATCACCGGTTCATCCGTGAGTAGACAGGCTGCCATTAAGGGTAACGCAGCATTTTTATTCCCAGCAGGGCGCATCGTACCGGATAGTGGTTTACCACCACGAATGATAAATTTTTCCATCAGACCTCCATTTGCTGTAAATACTGCTTGATTAGTGCGCCACGGGTCCTGATAAGGCAACACTCGCAGGTACAGAATCCTGATACTTCTTAAAATTTTCTACAAATTTTAGAGACAATTGGCTGGCTTCCTTCTGATATGCCAGTTTATCCGACCAGGATGATTCCGGGTTTAAGACACTTTCGGGAACGCCGTTGACCTGGTTGGGGATGGCGATGTTGAAAACCGGATGCAGGTGCGTCTCAACCTGGTTCAACCCATTGTTTAAAACAGCACTGATCATGGCACGCGTGACAGGCAGTGCAATGCGCCCTCCCACACCAAAGCCGCCACCTGACCAACCTGTATTGAGAAGCCAAACCTGGGTGTTATGTTCTTTGAGCTTTCTGGAAAGCAGGTTGGCGTAAATGAAGGGTTTCAGCGGCAGGAAAGGCGCCCCAAAACAGGTCGAAAAGGTGGCTTCAGGTTTCTCATCCAAACCCCGCTCTGTCCCAGCCAGTTTCGAGGTATACCCGCTTAAAAAGTAATACATAGCCTGATCATTGCTGAGCTTTGCCAGCGGCGGCAGGACACCAAAAGCATCCGCGGTCAGGAAAAATATGTGATTGGGATGATCTCCCATGCCTGAAGGCTCGTAATTGGGGATGAAATACAGGGGATAAGCGGCTCTTGTGTTTTCAGTGATGCTGTTGTCGTTAAAATCCGGCTGCCGATCCTGTTTTACCGGCACGTTTTCGATCAGGCAGCCAAAGCGGTTGATGGCAGACCACACCAGCGGTTCAAATTCGGGATTAATCCGAATTGTTTTGGCATAACAACCGCCCTCAAAATTGAAAATACCCTCATCACCCCAGCCGTGCTCATCATCTCCGATCAGCGCCCGTTCTGGATCAGATGAAAGGGTGGTTTTACCTGTGCCGCTCAAACCGAAGAAGAGCGCCACATCTCCGTTTTTGCCTTTGTTGGCTGAGCAATGTAAGGGAAGCACTCCCTTTTTGGGCAGAACATAATTCATGAAGGTGAAGACAGATTTTTTGATCTCACCAGCATAACGGGTTGTGCCGATCAGAACCAATTTTTCCTCAAAATTCAAGATGATAAAAGCAGGAGAGCGCAGCTGGTCAACCAGCGGATCTGCGGCAAAGCTGGTGGCTGCTATGACTGTGAAATCAGGATCGATGACAGGGTCCTGTTGCTTTGAGGGAATGAACATGTTGGATGCAGCTAAATTGTGCCAGGCCAGGTCCGAAATCACCCTGACCCTGGCGCAAAGTTGGGGATCTGCGCCAGCTATCACATCACGAATGAACAGCTTTTGGTTCTGCAGGTGGGCTATCAGTTTGGCTTTTAGCGAGGTAAATGCGTGGAAATCGAGAGATTGCGTTCCAGAGGCAAACCATAGATCGGGATCACCGTTTTCGACCATATACTTGTCATTAGGAGATCTACCGGTGAACGGGGCAGTATTCACCACAAACGCACCAGAACTTGAGAATTGTCCTTCGCCGTTTTTGACGGCATTTTCAATCAAATCAGCGCGGCTCAGATTGTAAAGGTAATCAGTATTTCCGGTAAACCCTAATTTGGCCAATTCAGACTGTAAAATGGTCTCGTTCAATTCTTCTTTCCTTTCGTTATTGGGTTTATTGTGATTGTGTGTTAAGACGCCAAATGGAATCCATTGCCGGTTTTCCGTAGACCGAGGAAGAAAAATCATTCAATTGAACAATCGGGAAGAAGCCGCGTGTGCAGACACCCTTGACCCACTCCAGGTTCAGCAACGCTGCCTCGTATGTGTCGTAAAAATTCTCCTGCCCCAGGAGATCGACATCTGAAGCACTATAACGATTGTCAAACGGGCTGATCAGACAATCCGCTGATTCACAAGCGGTCGCGCTTGCAGATAGAGAAGGGGCATTCAAACCAAAGTAGACTGGCAAATCATAGCCATCCTGAAAGTTGTGGATGGTTGAATTGAGATATTCGTTGACCGTAGTCTGATCGTAGAAGGTGTAATCATCTGGTTGTGACTGCAATTCAAAGTAAAAGCCATTCAACTTTTCATAGAAGCTGTAATTTGGAATTTCCCCCTGGTCCACGGGGAGCCCCCACAAGAGGGAGCCTTGATAATATTTCTTCAGATTTATGATCAAATCTGTCCAGAGTTTTTCCGAGTTCTTGGGAGTGCCGGCATTGGTGGCTGTCGTGATCAATGCACTGGGTAAGCTTGGGGCTACTTCCGCACCGCTGATGATCAGCTGGTCAACCCCGAATATTTCCGCAAACTGCGCGTAGTTCATCAAAAATCTTTCATATTCAACGTACCACTGCTGCCACCATAAGGCAGTTCGTTGGGAGGAAGCCCACCAATCGGCAGCTGTTGTCGTAAAGGATAATTGCGGATACAAGCCAACAGAGAAACCATATTCTTTCGCTAACTTGACAAGTTCTTCCAAATCCGTGATCAACATACTCTTTCCCGGATCCGGGTCAAGATAGGGCAAGGAAGCCACTTCGGTAACTTTCCATGACGGCGTAAATATGATCCAGCTGATACCCATTTGCTTCAATTCAGGAAAGATGGTTCGATAGCGATTAATATAAGATGGATGGTATTGTGAAATGAATTCAACGCCTGAAAGCTGCTCCCTGGGCGTGGTGACTGCCTCAGGATCGATGGAAGCTAAATTGCCGTCCGCCTGCCACAGGTGCCACGCGGTAACCGTGTGCTGGTTCGCCCCCGATTTGCCATCGCCCACTGCGATGGGTGAAGAGAAGCTGGCTTCATCATAAGCCAACTCGCACTGGTCATTTCTGCATATCCGGTAATACATTGATTGTGAAGTGCTGCCATCCGAAAATAGTAGAAACATCCATCGGTTTGCGCCCATTGGCCACATCGGGATCGGCTGTAACCAAGTTTCCTGTTTGAATTGAATGGAAATGGAATCCCCGGCTGGCGTTTCATCCGGTACGGAAATCTGAATATTTATCGGTTCAGCCTCGTTCTGCCGCCAAGTGAACACCTCATCCTGGATGGTGACATCCCGGTCTGGCACGATGAAACGCCTGACCAGAAGTTGGCCATCTTTGTCACGCTCTGCGTTGATGAAACCATCCCCGAGGGTGTACTTGTAGCGGAGATCATTGCCGGCGTGCAGCTTCACTTGAAATGTGTAGCGATCATCTTCCATGCGGCTGAGCAAAGGCATGCGGGAGGCGATGGTGCTGACCCCGTTGGTCAAATCAGTAAAAGCATTGCCTAATTGGTAAAGATTTCCTGCCAGCCGAATGGGAGCGCCGATGGCTTCTTCTGGAAGGGTGACCTCAAAAGTGACTGTCACTTCGGGCAGGGCTTCGATTTTGATTACCGCGGGGGTGGAAAGCCCAGCTACAACATTGGCTTGCTGCTGAAAGGTCCGGAAACTTCCATCAATGGAACTTGCGACCAAATTGTGAATGCCGGTTGGAACATTATCCAAATTGAATCGTCCGGTCATATCGGTAAAAGTTTGGTAGCCTGCTACGGAGACTAAAATATCTGGCAAGGGATCATTGGTAGTCTTATCAGAAACAATGCCGGTTAGTTTGCCTATTTCCCCTTCATAGCCTAATTCCGGCCATCCTGCGACGATGTCGTTAATTTCGGTCCTTTCACCAATCGCAGCGCTTCTGTAAATGACGGTGGTTCCGGTGGCGGTTGCCTCAGGCTGCTCAATGGGGAAGGTGCTGATATAACGATACTTGACCTCACCACCCAATGGAAGCATCAGGGTTGCCGAATAGCGATTCTCAGCAGTTTTGGCAAGATCATACCTGGAAATATTATAGGTAAGTCCGGTGACATCATCCAATACGTCCACAGCCATGGTGGTTTCTGCTGAATAGCTTTGCCTCAGTTCAACATTAAAAACGGTTGGAACTAACTTCAGCGGTTCCACTTTACTGGGAAATTCAGTTGTAGGTTCTTCAATTACTGCGTCATTGGGCGTGATGTTAAGGGCACACCCTGAAACCAGGCTGAGAACGGTCAGGAGTACGATAATTCTTGAAAGTTGCTTAACCGTCTTTCGCCTCATATTCCACCATTATTTTGATGATATAGATTGAATCAGGGCATTTAAATTCTCTGCAAGACTGCCAAGAACGCCATTAATAAACCGCGGCGAGCTATCCGTACCGAAAGCTTTAGCCAACTCAACCGCTTCGTTGATACCAACTTTTAGAGGGGTTTTTCGATAGAATGCCACTTCCCATAAGGCAATTCGAAGGATGTTTCGGTCGATCACCGCCACTTGATCAAGAGGCCATTCAGGGGCATGTGCTGCGATTAATTGATCTAATTGGTCCTTGTTATCAAATACACCCTGAGATATTACCTGAGCAAAATCATATTGAGCGGGATCCAGATCATTATCCTGCGCACGTTCAGCCAATACGCTCCCCAGAAGATGATCAGTCAGATCGACTTCGTAGAGGGTTTGCAAGGCAACGATACGTGCCTTGGTTCGGGATTTCATGCTGCCTTAAGCTTCAATATCGATATCGGTGATATGAACATTTACGCTAGCAACTTCCATGCCAACCATTTCTGAAATGGCTCGCGTAACACGTTGTTGGACGGTTTCGGCCACGATCCGCACGTTCTCCTCGCTGTTGATGACGACATAAAGGTCAACATAAATCAGCGAGTCCTTCACTAATATTTTCACTCCCTCGCTATCCGTCTTGGAGGAATATTTACCTGTGTTGCCAAAAATAGGAGCCATTCTGCTGACGCCCGGGGTAGCCAGGGTGGTCAACCGCGCAATTGTATTTAGCACACTTGGGGCAATCGTGGTTGATCTCGAAGTATTTTCTTCCATAATTTTTTCTCCTGTAAGTCCAGATTTGGTCTTATTCGCCAGCGGAAAGAGGGTTGGGCAGGCAGCCTGTGGTAAAGATCGTCATCAAGGCGATTTCATCCCGACTGGCGGTGATGTTTGCGCCCTGCTTTCGGACACCCTCTTCCAATTTTTCATACGAAAGACCATTTGGCCAGCCTATTAAAAATGCGTTTTCCGGGTCAGGATAGACTGGAGCCTGGTCGTTCTTTTCAAACGTCCACGATTCCAGCGCAGTAGCAACGGCGGGTTGCAGTTCCTGATTAATCAAGACCCAGGCAGCCAGAACCTGCTTGAGAAACCGCGAGTCCTGCTCAAAAGGTT
Source organism: Anaerolineaceae bacterium (assembly GCA_049302815.1). GTDB lineage: Bacteria > Chloroflexota > Anaerolineae > Anaerolineales > Anaerolineaceae > Mesolinea. Next base: position 7,426 of record JBAQMM010000040.1, read on the forward strand.
GTTCCATCTTGCGCAGCAATAACGATTGAGGCGCCGCAAATGGATTACGAAACCCACTTATCCGTACATACTCTTTGACGTTATCCACTAATAATCTTCTCTGCTCATCCGGAAGCGCAGAGAGGTTGTCTACTACCTTTGCAAGAATTTCCTGTCGGAAAGGGGTCACCAGATAAACATTCAATGCCACAAATGGTTTATAGTCTTCCATAACACACCACCAGTTTCTATTACCTCAACTTATGCATTCTTTGATTGAAAGTGAACCGGATTTTCTGCGATAAAGAAAATCGGAGCCTTCCATTGTGAATGACTAGTACTCATCCGCATCATCGTCAAGATCATCTTCCTCGTCTTCACCAGCCCACAGATCTTCGCTTTCTTCGTCTGCACCCATGGTGTCCCAGTCGTCCAGTTCTTCATCATCTTCCCAATTGGTCACATCGGCTTCTTCATTTGGAGCATACGTCTGGCAGCCTGAATCAGGATTGAGCTCGATGGCGGCTGCGCTACAATAGCGTTCATCCAAAAACAAGCAGTCGAGATAGTGGCAACGAATTCTTGGCATTAGAATCTCCTTAAATAACAACTGACTTCGGATGGCATTTTACCTTAGTCCAATAAAACGGTAAAGTCAAGAGTAAGATAAATTTTCAATCAACCTGGTCGGACCCGGATTGCTTCAATCACATTAGATAAATTTTCCAAACGTGCCAGCAAGCGGCTGAGTTGATTGATTCCTCCCACCTCAAGGATTAGATTTACAACCACCAGATTTTGTTTTGTGGTCATGGAAAGATCGACCAATCTTACCGGTTCACTCGATATCACTGTAGAAATGTCGGTCATTAATCCCTGTCGGTCATACGCTTTGATTTGCAGAGGCACCGGGAAGGTTTTTTCTGCCGTTCCCCAATCAACCTTGATAAGCCTCTCCTTATCCTTTACGCGCAGCACGTTGGGACAATCCGAGCGGTGAATGGTGGCACCTCGTCCGCGTGTGATGTATCCGATGATTTCGTCACCAGGCATGGGGTTGCAGCAGCGAGCCGGGGTGGTCGCCAGGCCTTTTAGCCCCATCACCACAATCGCATCTCCCACATTGGTCTTGCTGGGTGCGGATGGTACAAGTTCGACCGTCCCCTGAAGCGTTTCCTTCTGCACTTCCCCGACCCGGTTGACCAGCCTGCCAATCGGGATATCTCCACAGCCAATGCCAACATAAAGGTCATCGAGCGTCTTTACATGGAAATCATCCAGGAACTCATTTAAGTCAATCTGGCCTAATCCCAGGCGTTTAAATTCTTTCTCAACCACCAGCTTACCATGGTCGAGATTTTGTTCCCTGTCCTGCTGCTTAAACCACTGCTTGATTTTTGAGCGCGACCGCGCGGATTTCACCAGTCCCAGGTTGGGATTGAGCCAGTCCCGGCTGGGACCGCCACGGTTGGCTGTCAGAATCTCCACTTTATCCCCGGTTTGAAGCACATAATCCAGGGGTACCAGTTTTCCATTGATCTTGGCACCGCGGCAGCGATGCCCGATATTGGTATGAACCTGATAGGCAAAATCAATTGGTGTGGAGCCGTAAGGCAAATCAACAACGTCGCCCTTGGGGGTAATGATATAGACCCGGTCACGGAATACATCCGTGCGCATACCTTCTAAGATTTCCTGGTTATCCTCGACATCCTGGCTCCAAGCCAGCAAATTACGCATCAGGCTGACCTTTTGTTCATAATTGTTGGATATCAGCGAGCTGCCTTCCTTATATCTCCAGTGTGCAGCCACACCATATTCAGCGTTATGGTGCATTTCCCAGGTGCGGATCTGAATTTCCAATGGTTTCCCATCCCGGTATATAACGGTTGTGTGCAGCGATTGATAGTTATTGGGTTTTTTGGCAGCAATATAGTCATCAAATTCGCCTGGAATGGGTTGGAACTGCATGTGCATGATACCCAGAACCTTGTAGCAGGTTTCCACGTCGTCAACGATGATCCTTACCGCCCTCAGGTCCCGTATGGCATCAAAGCTTTCACCTTTCCTTTGCATCTTTCGGTAGATGGAGTAAATATGCTTTGGTCTGCCAGTGACTTTGGCTTTCACCTCGGACTTTTCCAACAGGTCTTCCAGGTTTTTAACGATGGAACTGACTTCTTCCTCACGTTTATGACGGCGGAGTGAGAGTTGTTCCGCGATTTCATCATATTTCTCCGGCATCACATAGCGGAAGCCGAGATCTTCCAACTCCCATTTCATCTGCCAGATGCCCAGCCGGTTGGCTAAAGGAGCGAAAATATCCAGGGTGTCTTGCGCGACCTTTTTCTGCCGGTCGGGCGGCAGGTCTTTTAGGGTCCGCATGTTATGCAGGCGGTCTGCCAATTTGATGATGACCACACGCACATCATCCCCGATCGCGAGCAGCATTTTCCGCATTGTTTCGGCTACATTATCCGCCTTGCGGCTGTCTGTGGTGCTTTCAAGCACCGGGAGAGGCTTGCGCTCATCGGGATGTTGATCTCCGCGTGAAAGTTGCTGAAGGCCAGTGATCTTGGTCAGATCTTCGACAAAAGCGGCGACTGTCTCCCCAAACTGGCTGTGGATATCCTCCACCGTGATATTACTATCAATGACAACATCATGGAGCAGACCGGCAACGACCAGGCTGGGTGCTACTTCCATATCGATCAAAATATTAGCAACACCCGCACAATGCGTAATATAGGGCTGTCCCAAGGCACGCGTCTGACCTGCATGAGCCTGCTCGGCTAACTGATATGCCTTCTCTATCTGCTCTTTGTCATTGGCAGAATAACTGGCTGGTAACTTATGGAGGAGTTTTTCTAAATCCATGATTAGGATTATAGTATCCCACAAAAACCGCAAGTTATTTTAACTTCTCAGCAGATGTAAAGGCACGATTCAAACGTAAATTAGTCAGGCATTCCTGCTCTTTTTCATCTACCGACCCCATGATCAGGTGTGTGAGCAGCTCACCCACACCTGGACCAAGCATAAACCCCTGTCCGCATACCCCAACAGCAAGCAAATACCCTTCGAGTTCGTCAACAGGGCCAAGGATGGGCAGACCATCCGGGGTGATGGGGTAAGTGCCCCGCCAGGTTCGCCGAACGCGGCAGTTCATCAACTTTGGCATCAGCTCAATTAATCGTTGGGACGCCAAAGGCAGGAATGAGCTCGTATCCAGGTTCAGATTGCCCAAGATTTGGGGGGCGGGGGTAAGGCAAAAAATAATTTTTCCGGTTGGATGCTGGTAAAAATAGAAATTGCTCGATCCCACACGCGGCCTGATGTCGACCACCATCGGCGCGAACATGGGCTGTACGGGCTCGGTGATACCAGCTTCATGGGCTTCCGGCTGAACCGGAATGGGGATCCCGACCAGGTCGGATACCTGGGCAGCCCAAGAGCCGGCCGCATTTACGAAGTACCTCGTCGAATAAACACCTTTGTCCGTCACCACCTGCGAAATTTTTCCGCGCTCTGTCCTCACGGCTGTAACAGTTTCGTTGAAATGAAATTCTGCACCTGCCTGTTTGGCGTGGGAATAAAACGCGTAACTGACCTTCAGCGGAGAAGCTGAGCCATCTTCAGGGGAAAAAGTGCCGCCCAGCAGCCCTTCCTCCTGAAGATCAGGCACCAGCGTCAGGATTTCCTGTTTGCTGCACCAGTCGATATTCAAACCGAACTGCTTCTGGACGCCCAGCAGGTCTTTCAGGGTCGTTTCCACTTGCGGTTCATAAGCGATGAAACAATAACCACCGGACCGCCACTCAATATCATCACCGTAAGTTTCCTGCCATGAAGACAGGATATTAATGCCTTCTGCGCATAGATATATCTTTGAGGGATCGGAGTGGGTGGCTCTCACCCCGCCAATGGCGTGTTTGTTGGAAGCCTGTCCATTACTGGGCAATGACTCAATCACCAGCACATTCAATCCTGCTTGAGCCATGTACATGGCGATGGGGGTACCGATGGAACCTGAGCCGGCGATAATCACATCATAGGTTTTGTTCTGGCTCATCGGTCTTCTCCATTTGTTCGCTCGGCATGCGCGAGGATGGCAATGGGCGTTTCGACAAAAACCGGCCTGAGAGGGGGGTCGGTTACTTCCGAGAGTGGTATCCCTTCCGACTGGTACATTCTTTTGATCATATTCAAGCAGGTTTTTCCTCCACAGGCTCCCATACTGACTTTGGTGACCGCCTTGATCTGATTGATGTCCCTGACCCCAGCCCGAATGAGTTTGCGAATCTCGCCGGTTTTGACGCGTTCACAGCGGCAAAGGTAAGCACCATCCGAAAGGTCCTCAGGAAATTCAGCCATTCCGTCAAAAGGTTGGGGCGGGGTGGTATTGATCAAGCGCAATCCGGCGATTTTTGTGGCAATTGCGTAAGGGGCTTCCACCGTGATGATGGATGTACCACTGAAACCTGGCATTTGGCGAACCGTTTTTACCGGCAGTGCGGCCAGGGTGACACCTTCCGTGTCCGTTACCTCCAACAAACTGCCTGGCTGAATGACTTTCGGATCCAACTCGAACGGAACAGAAACCAGTGCCTGACCTGCACTTTTCCTAAAATCCACCAGCGTGATGGCAAGACCTGGGCAGACAGCCACACAGCGCAGGCAGCCAATGCAGCTGGAAGCTTCCGAGCGTAAGAATTGCGGTATCCCACGGATATCCTGCTTATCCACCTGGATCAGGTGCCTGGGGCAGACGCTGGAACAGGGATCGCAGGGGATTTCCTGGTTGCAATGCAAGACCGGGTAAACACCCTCATGAATCAGTGGTTCAATCTCAGGTTGTACTTTTCCGGGTTTGGATTTCAAAATCTCTTCAAATTGATACCATTCCTGTGGGATCGTTTCAGAATGTCGGTCCAATTTGGCGGCTATTTGCATGCCCACGATTTTTCCTGAAAATATGGCAGCGGAAGCCTCGGCAATCTCATGGGCGTCCCCGGCGGAAAACACGGGCAACCCGACTTCCGCGGCCTTTCGGCTGAATTCATTTACCGGGTCAAGCCCGACCGCAATTAAGAGTGTATCACAGTCGTACTGCTTCTCGGTTCCTTTAACGGGTTTAAATTGAGCATCTACCTGTGAAATGATCACTTTCTCGACTGAATCAGTGCCGCAGGCTTCCAGAATAGTATGGGAGGTATAGATCGGAACTCCAGATCGGGCTAATTTATCCAGATGAACCTTATATCCACCACATTGCGGGGCGGCTTCCACTAAACCTGCCACGTGAATGCTGGCTTGAATGGCATGGTAGCCGGCGATCAAACCCACATTGCCACCGCCCACAATGAAAAGATTTTGGCAGGGCTTGACCAGGTCGCGATTAACTAGCGTTTGAAATGCCCCCGCACCATATACACCCGGCAATGTATTGCCAGGAAAAGCCAGGCTTTTCTCGCGGGCTCCTGAAGCGACCAGCAAAACACTCGGTTTTACCAGAACATAAGTATCGGCTGAGCGTAGAACCCCCACCAATTTGTCCTCAAATATCCCCAATGCGGTAGACCGTTCCCACACCTGGACGCCTGGAATGGCGCGGACTTTTTCTTCGAGTTTGCGGGCAATGTCAATACCGCGGGTGCCAGCATAGACTGCTTCAGTCGAACCAAAGAAACGGTGGGTCTGCAGCACCAGTTTTCCACCTAACTTGGCTTTGTCATCGATCAGAAGAACACTTACACCCAGGCTGCCGAGCTCAATCGCGGCGGAAAGCCCGGCTGGACCGCCTCCGATGATCAGGACATCCTTTTTGACGACAGGGGTGGGGGCAGTATGGATTTTGGCATGCCGAGGTATAGGAGGTAAAGCGGGCAAACCTTCAGTCGGTCTGACCCTCATGCCAGCCGTGGCAGGGGTCATGCAGGCTTTGACCGGAATACCGTCGGCAATGACCATGCACTGCGCACATTGACCGTTGGCACAAAAAATCCCTTGGGGGGAGTGATCTTTGGGGTGGTGCCCAAAAATGTTGATACCATTGGCAACAAGCGCGGAGGCAATCATTTCGCCAGATTTGGCGAAGAATTTCTGTTGTTTCCAATAAAAAGGGGTGGTAGGTTCGGATGTATCGCGCAAAATTGGGTGAGCTTTGATACGATAATCAGCCATTTATTCCTCGAAGGAAAACTTGTATTATTTTTGCGGGAATTATGATACCACTAAGCGGAATTAACCAAAGATCTCCATGTACTTTTTGTCAAGTTCGTCATCAGAAAGGTGGGTATAGCGTTGTGTTACGGCAATATTGGTGTGCCGAGCCAGTTCCTGGGCAAGTTTCAGGTTTCCGGAGGTTACCAAAATAGTTGTAACAAAGTAATGCCGAAAGGAGTGAGGGGTAATGGTGCCCACCGCCTGATCTCCGACAGCTTCACGCACCCTTTGGTTGACAATTCCACGTCCGGTGGTAGTGGAAATGGGCTTGATCTTCTTCCCCGCGGCTTTATCGTGCCTGGAAAAGACCGGTAAGGCGCTTAATGCTTTTCCACCGCTACCATCCAACTCAGCCCGGGCTTTTAAGTAGTCCTGTACTGCCTGCAGACTTCGTTTTGAAAACCGCAGGACAGCCTCGCGGTTACCTTTACCGATGATGATGGCACGGCTTTCATGCCAATCGATATCCCCGCGGCGAAGGTTGCAGGCTTCCTGTACGCGCAAACCGGTATCCGCCAGGGTGAGCAAAAAAGCCCGATCGCGCAAATTGATCAACCGGTCCTGCTCGCTGCTGCTGGTCTCCTGCAGGTTAAGGCCGGAAGCGTACTCCAAAACGCGTTCGATATCTGACTTAGGGAATTGCGGCAGGCGCACGCCAGGTCGGCGGGAACGCTGCTTAATCAATAAGCGCACGCGTGGCAGATTGATCTGTGCCAGGTTTTCGCCGGCAATATACTCGTAAAAACCCACTACAGCGGTCAGGTAGCATTGCTCGGTCGAGGGAGCCAAAACCTTAAGCGCGTCAGCCATCCAGATCACCGGTTCTTCATGAAATTCAGAGATGGGCAATTCCTGCGGGTCCAGTTTATGATCAATCAAGATTTGAAGAAACAACTTCATGGCGTTTTTATAGGTTCTGGCGGTATTGGGGCTGCGCGAAAAACCTACGGAGGCTAGATACTGGTTCATTATCTGGTTAAGCGATTGGTCATCTGTCATGTGGCTAATTATATCGCGAAGCAATAAATAGATTACGATAATTTTGTTATCAAAGCCTTGAATTATCCTGTGCACAGATGTGTATAAGCATTGTACAAGCTCGCGCTTGCCGCTGAATATCCCTGGCTTTACGGAATTTAATTGCCATTTTTCAAGAGAAGGAGGGAACTTTGATCGTCATTCTTGTCCTTACTAATAGCAACCCATGTCGATGAGATGACTTTGTCAGATTATGCAGTTACCTGGGAGAATCCGCAAGATGTGGTGACTTGGCTTGAGTAAACGGGAATCTCATCAGGATAAGAGACCATTTACTCAGGCATCAGGATCATCTGTCAGGAAAAGTCTGATAACTGGGAGCCAGATGCCTTGCATTTGGGATTACTCAGGGGTTGCGGCGGAAAAATCCTGGTTATATATGAAAAACACTGATATTGTGTACTGCCGAATTCAAAACGAGACTGGGTTCCGTCAGTTTTTCCCGATGTTATTGCTTATGATAATGGTACTTATCATGACCATAAAGATTTGATAACACTTTTGCCGCTCCCCTTCCGCCGCAACTTTTCTGTTCCATCTGTTGGGTAATGATCGACAAATTAGAGTTTTAGCGGCGCGAAAATACCTCCCATGCGCCAATCCACGGCTCTCCGATCCTGTTCTTCTCGCTGATTTGCACGTCTCGCAGCTGCTGCGCGATTCCCACCATCTCCTGGACAACCCCAGACCAGTCCTCATCCTTCAGCGTTTTTGACAATGCCTGCCGCCTGCGGTCCGCCCAGGCCCATTCCTGGCGGAAATGGTCTGCCTTAAGCCAGTAATCCCGTTTTTCCCAGGCAAGCGCAGATACGTCGACGGATTCGGTGATTTTCTCCAGTGCCAGTACCACATAAGCCGCCAGGTCGCGGCTGTACGCATCCGGCCGCTTCTGCTGCATCAGCTTGCGAATTGCCAACACAATTGACCGGTTAAGCCTGTTTCTGACCGTTGTACCACTCTCGTTATTCTTAACTGTAGCCATACATCATTCCTGTTTTTTATCAGCGTTCAATTATACCCAACTCCCCCACCCCACAAGGCGTTTTGGCAGAGAAAGGCAAATTATGTTTACTTTGAAATTTGCCCACCTGTTGGATCATACATAACAGGTCTTTGTGCAGGTCGGGCAGAGGAAAAAATACAACTGCCTGGAAAAATTATTCAGGGTAAGCCAACATCAGGAAATGAGCGTTCCGAATAAGTTGCCGCTCGCGTCAAGTTCATTCAGATTGACTAATTTTATCTTGTTACTGATATCCTCGGCAGAATGCGTTTTGACATGGGTGAAATTCCTGGTACATCCGCTAAAAACGCTTTTATCAGGATTATTTTCGTTGTTTTCCCACAGTACCGGCTCGATGCCACCGAGCATGTCATTTCGCTTTTGTACGGCTGCCTGCTGGAATAGTTGCAGAAATTTGTGGCTTCGCTCAGCGCTTATTCTGGTTGATACCTGGTTTGGGAACCCGGCAGCGGCTGTGCCGGGCATCGGAGAGAATTTGAACACCTGCCCACCAGAAAACCCCAAGCTGCGCACAAATTCAAAAGATTGTTTGAATAATTCCTCCGTTTCGCCAGGAAAACCGACCATGATATCCGTCGTGACTGCCATTTCGGGCACAGCCTGGCGGATTTCCGCAATCAGTTCACGGTAATTCCCTCCGGTTGTGGGTCTGCCCATGCGGTGCAAGATTTCATCGCTGCCACTCTGCAGAGGAATGTGAAGATGCGGACACAAGCGTTCGTTCTTCCAACACTCCAAAAGTGCTGAATCAATATCCCAAGGCTCGATGGATGAGATCCGGATCCGTGGGATTTGCGTTTTTTCGAGAATGGACTTGAGGAGTTGGGAAAGTTTGCTTTCTGCACGCAGGTCTTTCCCCCAGGACCCCAATTGGACACCGGTCAGCACGGCCTCTTTGCCACCAAGCTCTTGAACCCTGCTTATATCTGCGATGACCAGCTCGGCCGGGATGCTTCGGGAAGGACCGCGGGCAATCCGTGTGAGGCAGTAGGTGCAATAATTGTCACAGCCATCCTGGATTTTGATAAAGCTTCGGGTGCGGGAACGGTGCCCCAGTGCAGGTTTCACTTCTGACACAGCTTTGCTTTCACTCCTCGATCCGGTCTTCTTGAAATACTCCCGGATTTGATCCTTGGACTGATTATCAAACACCAGAGTTGGCTCTACAAGGTCGGCTGCCTCGTCAGTAAATACGGTCGCCCAACAGCCGGTACTGATTACCTTCGCCCCCGTCTCCCGCCGGTATTTCCGGATCATTTTGCGCGAATCCGCGGAGGCTTTGGCGGTAACGCAGCAGGTATTGACAATAATATAGTCTGCCGCTTCGGGATCAGCAACAACCTCACCCCCATCGGCGGTTAAAGATGAAGCGATCCTCTCAATCTCACTTTGATTGAGACGACACCCAACCATATCCAGGAACACCTTCATATTATTTCTTGGTCACATAAAAATCTTTGAAAATTACTGAGGCGCCCCCATCTGTCCGCGTCTCCAGGATCATACCCACATCGCCTGACTGGAACTGGTCATCCTTCACGGAAAGCAGTTCTTGTCCATTTACGGTCAGTGCAAGGTCATCCCCATCACAACTGGCAAGGATGGTATTGAGACTGTCCACTTGTTTGATTACATCGGAATAGGCATACTGGTCAAATCCCAAGATAGTCTCGACCCCATCCTGGACGCGAATGATACTGAAATACCCATCACTGCTGATTAGGAAATTATAGAAGTTGTTCTTATCCTGGTAGCGGCAAATAAGACCGTAGTTGGTGTCATCAGGACCTCGAAATTTTTGGGTGGAAATGCCCACTTGAACGTCCATAAGTTTCAAACCTGGTGTAGACCAGGAGCGGGAATCTGGCATTTTTACAGAGACAAGGTATCCTTCCTCGGAATACCCCTTTAGTTCATAAACGTTATTGATCGTTTCCCACCCCGTTGTCGCGTCCGAAAAATCGTCCTTAAAAATTACTTGACCCTCTCTAATCCAGGGCAACTTATCCATGCGCACCAGGGCAGACTGACAAGCGCTGGTGCAGAGCAGTAATAAACAGGCAATGAAGATCAGGAGGGTCTTTTTCAGCATACCACCATGATACCAAAAAAATGGTTCAAGAACAAACCACTTATCCGGTCTGTGAGCGGAAAACGCTAAATAGTTTCGAGGTAGCGCTTGACCTCCCAGTCTGAGACGTGAATGCGGTAGTCTTCCCACTCTGCCAACCTGGCAGTGATGAATTTATCAGACAGACTTTCGCCCAAAGCGTTCTTCAAGAGCTGGTCGCCCTCAAATTCATTGACTGCTTCCAACAGCGAGCCAGGCAGCATTTCGATCCCCATGGCATTGCGTTCGGATTCCGTCAGTTCGTACACATTCACATTGTTGAGCGAGTCCGGGCAGCCCATGCCCTGGTCAATTCCATCCAGACCAGCGACGAGCATGACGTTGAAGGCAAGATAGGGATTGGCAGAAGGATCAGGACAGCGTAATTCTATGCGCACTCCATTTCTATTTCCCGAAAATACCTTGGGGATCCTTATCAGAGCGGAGCGATTTACTTGTGCCCAACCGATATAAACAGGGGCTTCATACCCAGGAACCAGACGTTTGTAAGAGTTCACACTGGGAGCGACCACCGCGGAAAAGGACCGGGCGTGCTTGAGCTGACCGGCGATATACCCATATGCGATCGGGGAAAGATTGAGAGGATCGTTTTCATCATAGAACAAATTTGTTCCGTCTGAACTGATTGACTGGTGGCAGTGCATGCCAGAGCCATTGATGCCAAAAACCGGCTTTGGCATAAAAGAGGCAATCAGCCCTTGCCGGGCAGCGATGGCTTTGACTGCAGATTTGAAGGTCAACACATTATCGGCGGTCTTTAGGGCATCATCAAATTTAAAGTCGATCTCATGCTGACCGAGGGCTACCTCGTGATGACCTACTTCGACCTCCAAACCCATCATTCGCAGCGCGGACATGAGTTCCGTGCGGACATTTACTGCCTGGTCATTGGCCGAAAAATCAAAATAACCACCCACATCATACGGTACAGGGTGAACAGTTTCTCCACCATTGCGCAGAAACAGGAAAAATTCTGGTTCGGGTCCAACATTTAATACCCAGTTGCGTTCTTCTTTAAGTTTTTTCAAGCTGGCTTTTAAGCGTCCTCTGGGATCCCCTTCAAATGGCTCTCCGTTAGGCTTGAAGATATCGCATAATACCCGTGCGCGCTTGAACTCGGTCGGAGTCCATGGCAGGATGGCGTATGTATCCGGATCCACCATCAAGTGCATATCGCTTTCTTGAATTCTGGCGAAACCTTCCACTGAGGAGCCGTCAAACCATATCCCACCCTCCTCCAATACTTCTTCCAGCCGCTCGGCCGGACCGTCAACAGATTTGACCACACCGTTTATATCCGTAAATTGATAGGAAATGAACTTGATATGATCTTCCTTCACACGTTTTAATAAATCTCTTGAATCCATGGAAACCTCCAAACAATAATAGCTAAAATTTACCTCAATGTTTCAGACTCGAAGCAAGATCTGCTCACTAAGCTAATTTTGTCCCGGAAGTTGCCCTCTGGTTTTATGATCGCTTTTAACAGGAAGATTGAAACCCGTGATAGGTTTCGGAGGCATCCGCTGATCTATCGATTTTTCCCGGGAAGCCGGGTTAACACTCTCCTCGCGGAGAGGAACCTCCACCTCGTCATCTCATTAGGATGAGACTCAGCCGCTAAATCCCTTTTATTCAGTTGTCGCTATGCATCCCCCTGGATAATACCACCCCGCCATGCCGTGTGCGGAATGGTTTTGAACCTGCGAATGGCAGGATTGGTTCTTCCTGCAGGATCAGTCTTGACCGAAGTCTATCACATCACCTGGTGTGAGATCGAACCACTTTTGTTAGTGTTGGTACAAAACTTGAGGCCACATCACAAACATAGCAGGGCAACTTCCTTATACCATAAGTTGTCGGAATTGGGAAGACTTGCCCCATGGTCTGCAAGGCAATTGCATCTTATGTCTGTCAGTTTTTTTGCCATTTTTGTGTTCGATTTTTACACCTCACTCAAACTTTATCAGCAAGTGAGCCACATATGACAGCCATCGTGATCATAAAAACTGTTTTCATAGGCAATCAGACACATAAAGAACCAACAAATGCACATATTGCCAACTCAAAATGATCAAAAATGTCGTTTTTTCACAAAAAGAA
>JBAQMM010000041.1:0-1860 GCA_049302815.1 Anaerolineaceae bacterium
TCCACGGCTGTGGCTGTCACCGCTGCTCTTCTTGCGGTTGGCGTTATCATGTTCGCGCGCTTCGTCAGCTGTCCAGCCTTCCAGGAGAGCCTGGCGGGAGAGACGAATCTTACCATCCTGAGCAATATCAATGACCATGACAGTCAGTTCATCGCCCACGTTGACCACATCTTCCACTCTATCCACGCGCTCGCTGGCAAGTTGGGAAATATGCACCATCCCATCCACGCCGGGCAGAATCTCGATGAAAGCGCCAAAATCGGTCACGCGCACGCACTTGCCGGTGTAAATCCGGCCGATTTCGGGCAGTTCGATCATGCCCAGAATGCGTTCCTTGGCTTCTTCAAAGCCAGGTCCCTCGATCGCAGCGATATAAACGGTTCCGTCATCATCGATATCAATCTTGGTATTGGTTTCTTCCTGCAGGGCACGAATATTCTTGCCACCGGGGCCAATGATCATACCAATTTTGTCAATCGGAACCTTGATCGTCTCGATGCGTGGGGCATGGGGTTTCAGGCTGGGGTTGGGTTGGGCAATGGTTTGCAGCATGATGTCGAGGATACCCAGACGGGCAACCCGGGCACGTTCCAAAGCTTCCGCCATGATGGCAGGCGTGATGCCGGTGATCTTAATGTCCATTTGGAGGGCGGTGATGCCATGGCGGGTGCCGGCAACTTTAAAGTCCATGTCACCCAGGTGATCTTCAGCGCCCAAAATATCGGTCAAAATGACGTAGCGGTCGCCTTCCTTAATCAAACCCATCGCCACACCTGATACAGGCGCTTTGATCGGTACACCGGTGTCCATCAGGGCCAGAGTCGACCCGCACACCGAAGCCATCGAAGAGGAACCGTTGGAAGAAAGCACTTCGGAGACCAGCCGCAAGGTGTAGGGGAATTCCTTCTCATCCGGAAGGACCGGTACGAGAGCCCGTTCCGCCAGCGCGCCGTGACCAATTTCGCGGCGGGATTGCCCGCCCAGACGTTTCACTTCGCCGGTGCTGTAGGGTGGAAAGTTGTAATGGTGCATGTAGCGTTTGGATTCGGCTGCCACCAGGTTGTCCAGTTCCTGGGCTTCCTTGGGGGTGCCCAGGGTCGCCAAGGTGAGCACCTGCGTCTCGCCACGGGTGAAAAGACCCGAGCCGTGCGCGCGCGGGCTGATATCCACTTCACAGGTGATTTCCCGCACTTCTTCAATGCCGCGGTTATCGGGGCGTTTGCCGTCGTAAAGAATACGTCCACGCACGATCTTCCGTTCCGCTTCCTCAAAAGCAAGCGCATAATTGGCAGATTGTTCAGCGGTAAGCTCCTGTCCATTTGCTACTTCCTGCAAATAGGCTTGCTTTAGGGCGTCAATGCCGCCGTACATGTTTTCCTTGGAGTAAGGCTGGTCCAGGATCGCGGTTAAACGTTCGCGAATGCTGCCGACTGCTTGCTCTGTCAGAGAGTTATCCAGAATGCTCAGTGGAACTTCCTTCTTGACTTTACCGACTTCGCGAGCCATGCGTTCCTGCAGCTCCACGATCGGTTGGATGGAGCGGTGGGCTAATTCCAGCGCTTCCACCATCAACACTTCGGTGACTTCCTGAGCGCCGCATTCCACCATCAGGATGGCCTCCTTGGTGCCTGCCACGCGTAAATCAAGCGAGGAGACTTCCATCTGGCTCAGAGAGGGGTTGACAATCAACTTTCCGTCCACAAAGCCGATCCGGACTGCGCCGACTGGTCCGCCAAAGGGGATGTCGGAGATCATTAGAGCGGCTGAAGCCGCGTTGATCGCCAGCATATCCAGTGGGTTTTCGGTGTCAGCCGAGAGCGACATCAGCACCACTTGGACTTCGTTGCGCATGCCTTCAGG
>JBAQMM010000042.1:0-4341 GCA_049302815.1 Anaerolineaceae bacterium
TCGCAAGATGAGTTTGAACCTGCTCAGGCAAGATAAAATCAGCAAAATCGGGGTCAAAGGCAAACGACTGCGCTGTGGTTGGGACGATAAATACCTATTTAACATCTTGAGCCAAGCTTAAGGGCTCTGAGGTACGGATAACCCTGCCAGCCAAGGGATTATTGTGTCTGCATAAGACACATTTCGAGTTGAATTCATCAAAATTCGACTGGTCCAAGCTTGAAGACAGCAAATCCAGATACTGGTCAAAAATAAATTATCCTTCTATTTGTTATGCACAAAATAAGATGCAATTGCCCTGGAAGCACAGTTTGACAAAACGGTTTAATCAGTGTAACATGTTTTGGTAGCGTGATTTTAAAATAGAAGGAGGATCCATGTTTTCAAATCACATACACAAGTTCTTTGCATACCTTGCCGCCATCCTGATGCTCTTGGCTGGCATAGGCTCTGTCGGAAAAACAAACGTTCTCGCTGATACCCCTGAACCTCCGGTGAACGAGGCCCACTATTCACCAGCGGTGCAACAAATGATAAAAGATGGAACAACCATCACCCAACTGGATGACCTCCTGCCGATCATTTATGAGTTGGAAACCTTGAATTTAGCGTATATCCGCCAGCCCGGCTGGTATCACAGCGTCCAGGAAAGCTTCACCGCCTCCCCGGGCGATCACGAAGGGAAGCCCACTGAAGGCATGTTCCCGCAACGAAAGATTACTGACACTTGGGGCACTGTTGTGGATGCGGAGGGCACTTTGGGGCTGGGCACCTATACCGTCATCAGCAACACCGCCGGGGAAAGGATTCAGGTCCTGGCGGTCGATGAAAACGGTCTGGGCGGGAATATCACCCTGCTGGAGCGCGGTCTGGAGGACGCTTTTGGCAGCCGCGCCAGTGAAGGCGAAGAAGCCTGGCAGGCCAGCCTCCCCACGACCATCCGCAGCGGCCTCACTCACTATATCAGCAGCCTGATTGAATTTGCCCCCAACCGGGTTGAGCTGGCTGCCTGGGTTGAAACTCAGGATGGGGAACTGGTGTTGCGTGTGCACAAGGTGCATCGCTATCCGGTAGCCTACGAGTTTGATGATATCCATGAGCCCTTGCTGGGCTCTGTCATTGAGGACACAATTTCACTGAAGAACGGTGAAATTCTAAAGCAGGAAAGCACAGCCACCCTGGCTTCCGGCCTTCAAATCCCCTGGGTCTCTATCCGTAACACGCTTGTAGAGCCCGGTGTTGAAATGCCGCCCGATGTTTTCGCGGCCTATCAGGCCGACGTCGCTCGCGCAGTTGAGTTGGAGGATTCCAAAAAGGGGAGCCAGCCGCAGGCTGACATCACACAATTACCCAGCAGTATATCCAAATATAACTATGTTGGCAGTTCCACCGCTGTGGCCAGCTCAAGCAACACTGTGGTTGATGAATTTCAGATGATCTGCATCGGCATCAGCAAAATTGTCAGCCCGGCACAACCTATTAATGTCATCGGCGGCACCTGGATGGGCTGCTCACAAAAGTGCCGTGCCCCCGACGGGAGTGAGTTTACTCAAAATACCCGCACTGTGGGGGGGTGGGCAAGCTATTCCTCCAGTTACTCCGAAAAGTGGACCAATGGAGGCTGGGAAGTATGTCCGTCACCATACAGCACCAGCATTCAGGTAACCCAAACCAACCATGAATTTAATCACACTAATTGTGTGCATTGGCTACCGCAGACAAACTACTATAGTTACCAGTAAAACCTGATTGACTCATCACGCTACATTTTCGGGAAGACGGGTACCCCCGCCTTCCCATCCTTAAAAAATACAGGAGGTTTTCATGCAAAAACCAGCTTTTCCCCTGCTGCTTGTCCTGCTCGCTTTGAGCCTGCTGAGCGCTTGCGCGGCGCAAGACGCTGAAGTAAGCTCTGTCGTGGCTTCACCCAGCCCCACCAGCAGCTTAAGCCAGACCCCAACCGCCGCAAGCATCCCGCCGCCATTGCCAAACCCAACCGCCAAAGCGGCGGAGTTTAGCTTACAGCAGGCGCTTAAGACCCTGCGTACACTGAACGAACAAAATACAGCCTACAAATCGCAGCCCGGGTGGCTGCATACCCATACCGAAAGCACCGACCTGTACTATCAATACTATCTGGACCACCCTGAAAGCATGAATGATAAACGCGTATTGGAGTTCTTCAAGATAAAACCTCCACATCTCTTCGAGGAAACCTGGACCGAATTGGCCGGGGACGGAACCCTGACCGGGAACAGCTTGTACATCACCTACGATCAAGACCAGGTCCCTTTATTTGCCTCTGCCGATCGGGTGGATGAGCAAGCCATTCGCGTAAAGGTTTTTCTTAACCCCGATGGCAGCATTGCGGAGCGCATCCCAACGGAAACAACCGATGTGCCTGTTCCAAATTTGCCGGTAAGCAGGTTAAGCAGCTACCTGGCAGATGCATCCGCTCATTGGACTCTTGTCCATGTGGAGGAAGAGGAAGAGTGGCTGGATGAGCGCCGCGTTTTTCGCCTGAGCGTGCAAGATGAAACCGCAGCCCCGCTGGACCTTGACTACTTCCCTGAGCGTGTATCGGGGTTCATCAGCACTCATCGGGTCGATTTGGAGCATGGCGAGTGCCTCTCCTTCACAGAGGAAGCGGTGGGGCTTTCGGGGCAGACATATCTGACCCGGGAAGTCCGAACCCATCTTTTTGAATTGATACGCGAACTGCCCCCGAATGTCGCGGCCCGCTACCAAGCCATCCTTGACCTGGCCTTACCGGATCAGCAAGGAGCAATTGATAAGCCTTCATCAGGTTTACCCGGGTGAGAAACTCGTTGGCAGAATAGACCCCACCAGGCTTTCGCCCGGAATGTTCAAGAAGTTTGGCAGACCAGCGCCCGTACCAATAAAGACTGCCTGGTATCCTGCGGTGGTCATCAGATCGGAAATAGTCTGAGTGGCGCCGATCAGCATGTTCGGAATAAACTGTACGCCAAGGTCAGAGGTGCATAAACAATATAGCGGACGACCCGGTCTGCCAGTTCTTCTTTGTTGTGGATGATGCCATTGCGGGAGTAATCAAAAGGGGCTTCTTGGGGAGTTGGTTCCAGCGTAAATTCTGTCATGCTTACCATAACCCATTCACAATCAAATATTCTGATAGGCTACTACACACCGAGTGATAAAAATCGGACTACTCAACCCGAAGGCACCAATAAAGCGCCTCATTTTTTTCCGGATTGAGTGTGTAGACCAAACAGTATCTCCCAGGGACAAGATCAGCTTCGGGGGTGAGGATATTAATGGAGTTCTCTGCTGGTACAATTTGATAGGCGACGGAAGCCTGATCTTGATCAAAGAGTTGAACCCTTTCCAAATTGATCATCAAAGTGTTGATCACGATGGAAGGTTTTACCTGATTGGTGGCAGGAATTCCAGATTCATCAGCAGGTGCATTCAGACTGATCTTCATCTCGACGTAGTCCGAGCCTTCCTGGATGAAGACGCCCTCAGATGGGGGCAGAACGCTCAACACAGGGGTAGGTTTAGCCAGGAAAGGCAGCTCCACATTGAGCAGGGTTTTGCCAATCAGGATACCGATAACAATAAAGACCGTCAACGTAACCCCATAGAGGATAACATCCAGCCAGGCTTTATGTTTGGTTGGCGAGGTGGTTTGAGCGACTTCAGTGGTAGTTGCTGCGGCGGCTGGCACGGCAGTCTCCCCTGGAATTTCAGTTTGGACTGCGTTATCGGTCGCAGAAACTACTGCCTCGGATTGGGTGGCAGTCGATTTGAAAACCCCAATGGGCTTGGTGTAGTCAGAGAGCTTTTCCCCAGGTTTGGGAGGTATGTACTTTTTGCGCTCGATGAATGCCAATCCCCTTTGAGCAGGCCGGTTACCTGGTTCAATTTCCAGAGCTTTTTCCAGGAAAATGGTCTGTTTCTCTTCGTCATCAATGATGGCAGCCAGCCAGACCCAGACGTTGGCGTTTTCAGGTTCCTCAATGATAGCATCTTTTAAGTGAGCAAGAGCTTCTTCCATCTGACCGGATTTTGCAGCGTCGATACCTTGTTGGAGGAATGATGTCATAACACTTACTCCGCTTAAATAGAATTAATGAGGCAGATAATATCTGTTGAAGATTTTACCACAGCATGTTAATAAAATATAATCTCTCTGCCAATCAAGATAGCGATTCTCAATATGAATTTGTCAAAATCCATCCAAAGTAATTTTCGTAAATCAAGCGACCACTGACAAGGCTTATTTCATCTAAACGGGCTAAACCGCTTGAAACACGCTTCGTCTGAACGAAAGAGAAAGGCATGTTGAGGCAATGCTTA
>JBAQMM010000043.1:0-2265 GCA_049302815.1 Anaerolineaceae bacterium
GAGTTGGCAATATGTGCATTTGTTGGTTCGTTTATGTGTCTAATTGCCTATGAAAACAGTTTTTATGATCGCGATGGCTGTCACATGTGGATCACTTGCTGATAAAGTTTGAGTGAGATGTAAAAATAGAACACAAAATGGCAAAAAAAGCTTGTTTTATTGCCAGACAATAAGATGCAATTGCCCTGAGAGCGCCGGTGTTTGACAGTTCCATTCGTATTGTCTATAATAATAATGGTTTTTCATGAGTTATGAAGGGAGTAAACATGAAAAAAAAGACAAGATTCCTTGTTCTAACCTTATTATTGGTCGCAGGTGTTGTCATTGCGGGAGTAACCCTGCTGAAACCAGACAAAGTCGAATCCCAGGAATATGCTCCCCTTCCCAATCCGTTGGTCAGCACTGCCGAGTCTGAGCCGCTTGTAGTTGCTGCGAATGCGGAAGTTCAGCCCTTCGAATCTGCTGTTGACGGGCCAATCTCTCTCGATGACCTGATCAAACAGCTTGAGGAGCTGGAGCAAATAAATATTGCCATGCGCAGTCAACCCGGCTGGTACCACACCACAACCAAAAGTTGGACCCAGGCTCGTGAGAGCGAAAGCACGATGGAGCTCAGACCCGGGGTTGACATCAGCTACCTGAACCCGGGCCCGATTGCCATTTCGGATCATTGGAGCCAGGTGCTGGACAGCCAGGGCACGCTTGGCAGGGGCAGTTTTGACGTTGACACAGACCCCGAGGGTAACGAAAAACAAGTGGTGGTTTCGGATGACCAGATCGCCGGAAACCTGACCTGGCTCGAAAATGGGCTGCAGGATGCTTTCGGCAGCAAAGAGCAGGAGGCAGCCGCCGGCATCAGCCCCGGGGGTGGACAGGCTGTGGTTAAAAGCAGGCTTACCCGATTGATCAGCGGTTTAAAAAGTGTTGCACCCTACCTTGTGGAGCTCACCGCGCACACCAGCCCCGACGAAGAAACCCTGGTCTTTCATTATGAGACCAAGGCTGTAACCCCCTATGATTTTGACGATCAGCCGGAACCCGTGATTGGGTTTTTCGAGGATTACACGATACGCAAATCGGATGGGGAGGTCATGGCGTATTCACAAGGCGTGGTGTTGGAATCCGGGACGGTTTATACCGATGTCACTACCATAACCCTGGTTGCTGAGATGGTGCCCGCGATGCCGCCTGAAGTGCAGGCGAATTACGAAGCCAAGCTGCAGAAGTTACGCAGCCTGCTGCCGGCCGGGGAGTAACTACTATGAAACACAAAAAGGTTGTTTCCCTTGTCACAATAATATTGGTAGGGCTCTTCCTGGCTGGTTCGACAGTTCAGGAAGGTTCCGGATACTCCATTCAATCAGCGTGGACCAAAACCTACCTTGATTACTCAGGCACTTCTGACGCGATAGCAAATGCGTGGGGAGGCAGTGTTCCAGAACTCGTTTCACAAATGCGCTGTTCATTCTATAGTGAAATGTCCCCCAGAGTAAATATTGGCAGAATCGGCTTTTATTGGGCTGCCTGTACTGTAAAGTGCAGAGATGAAATAACCGGGGCTGACCGTATTCCGTGGGACGGCAAGCATCAGAAAATGTGGAACCCCGGCGTTAATTACAATAGCAGTTACAAAGGAGTTGGTGCCTATCTTTCAAATGCATGTGATGACGGTGAATATCCCATTATGGTGGCAGAAGGTTACCACGATTTTGCAGATCCAGTCTGGCAACCTGAAACGATCTACTACAGCACGCAAAATTAAGACCCAAACACAAATTCTCGTGAAAAACCAGAGGGCTGACTCATTAAGTGGAGCCAGCCTTTTTTACTTTCTGGCGAATATCGTTCAGCCATAGCATGTGATGTGTAATGAGCGGGCATCATGGCTTAAAGTCGGGAGGTATATCCAAGCGAACTTGCCAAAATACACAGCTACAAAGTGTAGGGTGCTGTTCGTCTTCTCCGCCATTACCCAGGCGATTCACCTGATCGAGGTGGCATCGTTCCAGCCGGTCTGGTTTTTAGCCGAACCGGTTAACAGTTGATACTGGATTTCTGATCCTGTGCCTTCCCGAGGGTATAATTGGAAATAATCTCCCAGGATGACTTCACCTATGCCCATTAAATCCCTTAAAAACATCACCGTGTACTGCGGTTCAGCCGACCATCTCGCCCAAATTTACCTGGAGGGTGCCCGGCAGCTGGGTGCCATCCTGACTTCCCAGCATCTCACCGTCATCTTTGGCGGCGGTAAAACCGGGCTGA
>JBAQMM010000044.1:0-2403 GCA_049302815.1 Anaerolineaceae bacterium
GCTGAGCGCCAGCCTTTTCCAGCAGAACCATGATTCCCGCCGGTGTGCACGGCACGAACAAGGGTTCACGCCCTTTTTGTGCCAGCCGCCCGATGTTGACGGGGTGAAAACCATCCACGTCCTTGGGCAGGTTGATGGCGCTCAGGACGCTCTCTTCGTCCAAATGTTTGGGAAGGGGGAGTTGCATCAGAATGCCATCGACGGCCGGGTCGGCATTGAGCTGCCAAACCAGGTCTTCCACTTCCGCCTGGGTGGCGTCTTCAGAGAGGTTTTTGCCAAAGGAGTTAATGCCGACCTCAGCGCAGGCTTTTTGTTTGTTACGCACATACACTTTGGAAGCGGGGTCTTCACCGACCAACACCGTTGCCAGACCAGGAACAGGCAGCCCATCGCGCATTCGAACGGCTATGGATTGTTTAACCTCGTTCCGAATGTCTGATGCGATTTGTTTGCCATCAATCAACCTTGCTGCCATGTTTCCTCCGTGTGTTGTCCATGAGATTATACTCGAATCAACGGGTATAATTCAGGTATGGCAACTTCCACTCCCCCTTTGGTAATTGGTATTGCAGGTGGGTCAGGTTCCGGGAAAACCACTCTGGCGCGTGCCATCCTGGATGAGATCGGACGGGATAGGATCGCATTCCTCCCGCACGATGCTTATTATTGCGATCAGACCGAGCTTACTTTTGAAGAGCGCCTGAAAGTCAACTATGACCACCCGGATTCCCTCGAGACTGATCTTTTGATCGAACATGTCAAAGCATTGCATAGGGGGAATACCATTGAACTGCCGGTGTACGACTTCAAACAATATACCCGTTCGGCGGAAACGCGCAGAATCGAGCCAAGGTCGATCATCCTGGTGGAAGGCATATTGCTGTTTTACGAGTCAAAGCTGCGCAAGTTGTTTGACGTCAAGCTGTTTATGGATGCCGATCCGGATATTTGCTTCATCCGCAGGCTGCAGCGGGATATCCGGGAGCGGGGGCGAACGGTGGACTCTGTTATCCAACAGTACCTGGATACCGTACGGCCTAGCTATATCGAGTTTGTAGAACCCTCCAAACGCTTTGCTGATGTAATCATCCCAGAAGGGGGCAAAAATTCGGTGGCGCTGCAGATGGTGATTGCCCGCTTACATAATTTGCTCGATGATGGAAACTCCATCGGAAAGTAAACCCGCCTTCACTAAAAAGCAGATCGCCTGGCGCGTTTTGTTGATGATCTTGTTGGTGGTGGGGACGGTTCTGCTGATCATAAACAGGGATAAGATCCAGCATTTGCAGGCACTGGGATATCCAGGCATCTTTCTGGTATCGCTGCTATCCAATGCCACCATTTTGGTGCCCGTGCCCGGCGTGGTTTTTACTTCCGCAATGGGAGTGATATTCAACCCATTCTGGGTTGCGATCGCTTCCGGCGCCGGCGCCTCACTTGGGGAGGTAACCGGTTACCTGGCTGGGATCAGTGGTCAGGTGGTCATAGATCGATCCTCCAAGTACCAGAAAATGATAGACTGGATGAAAAAGTTTGGAGGGTGGACCATCCTAGTATTGGCGTTCATCCCAAATCCCCTGTTTGATATGGCGGGATTCGTGGCAGGCTCAACCAAAATCCCGATCTGGAAGTTCCTGATCTACTGTCTCATCGGGAAGATAGGAAAGATGCTGCTGTTCGCTTATTTAGGCGCGGGTATTTTTTCAGCATTCCAGTGATACCTGGCTTTTGGCGGGATTATAGATTATAATTGCCCCAACAAGTGTGCGGAGCGCACCTGCATTGCAGGGGTTAAAAGCCCGACACGGGCGAAACACTGATCAGCACTGGGGGCTTGCGGGTGTCTGCCAGTCTCAGCCAGGGGTAACCAGAATCTCGGAATACTATGTTCGTCAGGGTATTTCGCATAGGTTTCTGAAATCTTGTACGAATGAGAATATGCGGGGGACGAGTAAAGTATAATTTTGATCGTGGAATCTTTTGTTCAAAACACGCGTCAGATCTTAGGGCTACAGCTTTCCTATGAGCAGGTGGCAGCCTTTCAGCGCTATGAAACTGAGCTGATGGAATGGAACAGCCGATTTAACCTGACTGCCATCCGCGATTCTTCCGGTATCCAGACGAAACACTTCCTGGACTCGCTCACCTGTCTGTTGGCTTTTGATCAGGGCAACCCTCCGCGAAGTTTGATCGACATTGGCACCGGGGCAGGCTTCCCCGGTCTTCCCATAAAGCTGATTTTTCCCAACCTGCGTCTGACGCTGGTCGAGTCCATCCAAAAAAAGGCCGGTTTTTGCATTCATATAGTTGAAACCCTGGGACTCAAGCAGGTGGAAGTGCTGCCGGCGCGGGCAGAAGAGGTGGGGCAGGACCCCCAACATCGGGAAGCCTATGACCTGGCTG
>JBAQMM010000045.1:0-15586 GCA_049302815.1 Anaerolineaceae bacterium
GGTGATGATGGCGCGCAAATCCGACACGCCGGCCAGGACGGCGCTGAGACTCTCAAAGTGGGCTTCGGTGGCGTTGGAAACCACCCGCGCGATGGTGGTCTTCCCTATCCCGGGGGGACCGTAGAAGATGATTGAGGAAAACAAGCGGTCAGCCTCGATGGCGCGCCGTAAGAGCGAACCCGGACCGATGATGTGATCCTGACCGACAATGTCATCCAGAGTTTTGGGGCGCATGCGGGCTGCCAGGGGTGCCTGGGAGGCCAATTGTTCCTGCAGGGACTGATCGAAGAGATCCATTTTAGTTTTCTTGAGGTGTAATAAAGTCCAGGTAATTATCCGGATTAATGACCGAATATTCAGCGTTTGGGTAAGTCTCGAGCCACAATTTGGTCGGGGCTAAAGACTTACTACGCGTCCATTTTACCTCATAACCATGCAACCTTCCTTCACGTTCTTCCACCAGGTCAATTTCTTTTTGGTCATAAGTTCGCCAGAAGTAAGCATTAGCTGATAAACCTGAGTAGGTCCTGTGTTTTATTCTTTCAATCATGATGAAATTTTCCCATAGTGGTTCCACATCATTGCGCTGGTCAAGAGGGTTAAATTGTGCCACGATGGCATTACGGATTCCTGTATCCCAAAAGTAATATTTAGATTTACTGGTCACTTCTTTACGCAAGTTCCGACTGAAGCCATTCAATCGGAAAACAACAAATGACTTCTCCAATAGATCAAGGTAGCGTTGAATTGTATGAGTATCAACACGAAGTTGAGCCGCCAATTCATTGATTGACACTTCGTTTCCCAGCTGAAAAGCCAACATTTTTAATAAGTTTAAAAGAGTTCGCGAACTTTTGACCCGCCCAAAAGCCAGGATATCCTTTAACAGATATGAGCTGACAATTTCTGTAATAATGCTTATCCGCTCAGCACGCGAGGATGCCAACAACACTTCAGGATAGGTACCAAAAATTAGGTAATCAGGTAGATTTTGGGTTAATTCGAAACGGTTGTAAGAACGTTTTAGTTCCGCTTGAGAGATTGGATAAAGCACCAACGTTTGTTTTCTTCCAGTCAGGGGTTCACCTACCTGACCGGCAAGTTCAAGCGAAGAAGATCCTGTCGCGATGACTTTAATTCCTGGCATCTGATCGACGATGATCTTCAAACCCATGCCAATGTTAGGGATATTTTGGGCTTCATCAATCGCAATCAGATCATAGCTTTCGACATAACTGAGTATTTGCTTGAAGTCTTGGGAACTCAACAATTGTTGGGTAATCAGATTATCACCTGAATCCAATTTGTATCTCAAACGGGTTTGCGAAAGCATCTGCTGAAGTAAAGTGGTCTTTCCGACCCTTCTCGGTCCATAGATTAGCAAAACCTTATTCGGTTTTAAATGCTGTTCAAGGGATTCGTAAATTCTTTGGAGCATGTCCTCATTATAACCCAACCCCATAAAATTAGCTAAATTTATGGAGTAAATATCCATAAAATAACAAAAATTTATGGAATAGACTACCACAAAGTGGAGATCCAGGATGTTGACGCCTGCAAAAACCTGGGGGGGGGAAAAAGCATTTTCGATGTCGAAAAAGCGGCGGCACTACAAGCCAAAGGTCGTGCATTATCTCAGGGTTGCGTGCTCTTGCGGGTAGGGATTGATTACTTACTTTTGGCAATTAAATCAGGAGGGTTTGGAAATCCAGTTTCCTGGAGATTTCCAAACCCAAATCGGGGAGCAACCATCTTAAAGGAGAATTGCTTCGGAAATAATCTTATTCAGCCACAATAAATAGATCCGCCAATTGTTGGGGCGTCTTGGCAGCCTGGATCTTTTCAACCAGGTTATCCTGACCCAGCGCTTCTGCAATTTTAGAGAGCATCTCAATATGGGCATCGGCGTTCGGCGTGCAAAATGCCAGGACGAGGTGAACCGGATCATTATTCTTGTTGCCAAAATTGATCGGGGTTGCCAGTTTTACTGCCGCAAATCCGACCTGAAGAGCGCCTTCTTCCGGGCGTGCGTGCGGAATTGCCACGCCGGGGGTCATCACAATGTAGGGCCCCAATTCGGTCGCCAGGTTCACCATGCTGTCCACATAGCTGGGAGCGGCCTGGTGATGCCGAACCAGGATGTTCCCTGCTGCTCGAACAGCTTCCTGCCAGGTGTCCGCCCTGACGTCCATTTCAATCGAATCCAGGGGTAAAAGGTTCACTTTCTCTTCCATCTCACAGGTTTGCCTGCACAACCTGCAGAATGCCTTCAACATCCAAGCCATGCTTATGGCGCAATTCATCGGTGGTGGCAGACTCTCCGTAAACATCGCGGCTGCCAATGCGGATCAAACGGGCGCCCTGTTCGGAAACAATTTCTGCGACAGCACCGCCGAGACCTCCCAGCACGGTATGGTTTTCCACGGTCACCAACAGTCTGGATTCCCCTGCCAATTGCCTGAGCAGGGCTTCATCCAGGGGTTTAATGGAGCGAATATTGATCGCGGAAGCTCCCACGCCGCTGGCGCGTAAAGCCCTGGCTGCTTCGTAGGTATTAAAGATCATGCTGCCTTCCGCGATAAGGACGACCTCCCGACCTTCATTCAGCCAAAAATCAGCCTTTCCAGGCGTAAACCGGACCTCTTCCGGATAATGCAGCGGTACCGGATGCCTTCCGATGCGAATATAGTTGAGGCGTTCGTTGCCGATCAGGGTGCGCATGGCCGCCCTGGTCTCATTGGCATCCGAGGGGGTATGCACATCCAGCCAGGGAATGACCCGGGCAATGGCGATATCTTCCATCATCTGGTGTGTGCCGCCATCCGGGCCAATGTCAAAGCCGGGGTGGGTTCCGATGATGGTGAAGGGAACTTTCGCGTAAGCAGCCATGCGGATTTGCGTCCACGGCAGCCCCAGAGCGAACATGGTAAAACAGACAAAGACAGGATGGTAGCCGGCAAGTGCCAGACCGGTCGCCACGCTGAGGGCATTTTGCTCCTGCGAACCCAGCTGAATGAAGCGCTCAGGAAAATGGGTTTCGAACGGAACCAGGCGGGTTGATCTTCCCAGGTCACAATCTAGAACCAGCAACGAGTCATCTTTTTTGCCGATCTCGACCAGAGCGTCGCCGATCACATCCCGCGGCGCAACAAGATTTAGTGTGTCCATAACTTTTTCCTCCCTAATCCTGACCCAATTCGTGGAGCGCCACCTGCAGCAGGTCATCCGGCAAATCTGTTGAGTGCCATTTCAGGACGTTTTCCATAAAGCTGACGCCCTTGCCTTTCACGGTATCGCAAATGAAAACGGTGGGTTGGGTTTGAAGGATGGTGAAATTCTGCAGTGCGGTCAATAGCGCCAGGTAGTCATGCCCATTCACATTCTCCGCTTTCCAACCAAAGTCTTCGAATTTACTCTTCAAGGGGGAGACGTTCATGATCTCGTTGGCGATTCCGTGCTGGGTCAGTTTATTGTCATCCACGAAGACGACCAGGTTGGCAAGGTTAAACTTGGCGGCCGATTGAACTGCCTCCCAGGTCTGACCTTCATTAAGATCACCGTTGCCTAAAATCACATAGACTTTTTTACCGGAAGAACGCTTTTGCTCTGCCAAAGCCAGCCCGATACCTAAAGACAAGCCCTGCCCCAAATGACCGGTGTTGACCTGGATAAAAGGCAGCTTATTCCGGTCGGGGTGCCCCTGCAAGCGGGATCCCATCTTGCGATAGGTATAAAGCTCTTCTTCAGGCATGTAACCCAACTCAATCAGCACGCTGTATAATGCCGGAACAGCATGACCTTTACCGAGGACGAACCAGTCTTGATTAAGACTGGTGGGGTCAAAACGACCCCACCCAATCATTACTGTTTGAATGATGTCAATGGCCGAAAGGGAACCACCAGGATGACCGGCATGGGCAGCATTCACCATTTTTAGGATTCTTCCCCGGAGTACAGGTGCCCGCTCTTCCAATTTGGATGCAAGTTCTGTTAACTCCATCAACACCTCACATTATTTGACAAAGAACTGCAGCAAATAATGCAGCGGGATGCCCACAGCGTTGAAGTCGGTCTCAGGGAAAGCTGTGCCAGAAAGACCCATCTGTTCGAAGATTGGGTACATGATGGCAGGACCAACCGCAATCATAATACCTGTGCAGAAGGCGCCCAGGACTGCGCCCTTCCAACCACCTGTGGCATTACCAAACACACCGGCGGTTCCACCGATAAAGAAGTAAGGAATGGCAACAGGAATGATCACGGGAGCTTTGATCAGGATCAGGACGAGCATGGTCAGCAGACCGCCAACGTAAGCGGATAGGAAGCCAATAATGACAGCCGTGGGAGCGTAGGGGAACACAACGGGGCAATCCAAAGCCGGGATGGCGTTGGGGATGACTTTTTCGGAAATACCGATGAAGGCGGGTACCAATTCACCCAAGAACATGCGCACACCGGTGATGATCACGTACACTGCTCCAGCAAAGGTCAGAGACTGAAGGAACGGGAACAGCAGCCAGTTCACGCCACCAGAAAGTGCTTCCACAGCGGGCTTGCCAGCAACAAGCGTGGTGATGTAGAAGAAAATGATCATGGTAACGGAAATGGCAGAGACGTAATCGCGGAAGAAGTTCAAACCCTGGGGGAGTTTAATTTTTTCGGTGCTGTCTTCCGGTTTACCAACTTTGCCGCCCAGCCAGGCCGAGAAACCGTAAGCGATGGTACAGTAGTGACCGATACCAATATCATCAGTACCAGTAATTGCGCGCATGCCCTTCTTGCCCAAAGACGGGAACATGGCTGCGCCAATACCCAAGATGATCGAACCAACAACAACCGAAACAACGTTGCTGACACCCGCGGCGCCAAACACGACAGCCAGCATGGCAGCAAAGAACAGGTTATGTTGACCAGTCAAGAAGATGTACTTAAACTTGGTCAGGCGGGCAAAAATCAGGTTGACCACAAAACCAAAGACCATGATCAAGGCTGTCACAACGCCAAAATCTTTCATCGCCAGGGCGGTGACATTTTCAGCCAGCGGCGTGACGCCGGTCAGGTTAAAGGCTTCTGCAAATAGAGCCTGGAAATTGCCCAGGGCTGATTCGCCAGCGCCAGCACCGATGCCAAAAATGATGAAACCAACCATCGTTTTGATGACACCAGTTAAAACATCCGGGAAAGATTTTTTCTGGATTAGCAAACCGATTAATACAATCAAACCAACTAATACCGTTGCATTGCCAAGAAAATCAGTAACAAACGTCAACAAGAATTCCATTTCATCTCCTCAAGTATTTTTATTTAATTTAACAATAAAAAATAACAGTGGTCTGTTAATGGCTCAATGCATGGCACCTCCGACGGTTGGATTTGAATCCCTCAGTTTACAGGGCGATCCCTATTTTGATTCCAATACTTCCAATTGCTTGCGAAGTCCCTCGGTAATCTCGGGCCGGCTGACAATATTTCTAATCCCGACCACCGGCTTTCCCAGGGGCTTCAAGATGTCCACCAGGTCTGCCATACAGACAAACAAGTCGGCATCGCTGCCCTTGGCGGAAGAAATCAGGTCCGAAGACACCTGGAAGGGCAGGTCATTTTCCTTGACCGCGCGTTCCACCTGCACCTTTAACATGATGCTGCTGCCCATGCCCGTGCCACAGACGACTAATAGTTTGTACTTTTTTTCCATGGATATCCTTTGCTCTACACAACAGTGATTTTTACGTCCTGGGCTTGAATTTGTTTTAATATCTCTGGGTTTGCCCCTTTGGAGGTTACTATCCTTTCAGCCGCGGTCAGCGGGGCGACAATACTTGTGGCGACATAACCGATTTTTGTCCGGTCTGCCGCAATAATCACACTTTTACTGGTGTTCATGATCAGGCGGTCTGTCTGTAATTCCTGAGGGAAATCGCTGGTTAATCCATAAAGGGGATGAATTCCGCGCATCCCCATGATGACCTTATCCACCCGCAAATCCTTCAATATGGTTTCGGAAAAATGCCCATAGAAGGAGTATTCATTCCGCCGCAAAAAGCCCCCAATCGCGATAACGGTCATACTCGCGTTGGTCGCCAGCTCTTCCACCACAGTCAGTGCATTGGTCACAACTGTGATATCCGACCGGTAAGCCAGGGCTTTGGCAATAAAAGTGGTGGTTGTCCCGGAGCCAAGAAAAACCATCTCCCCGGGACCGATCATTTTGGCGATGGCATTGGCAATGCGCTGCTTTACCTCTGCGGAGCTTTTCATCCGGCTGTAAATGCTGTTGATGTTCTTAAGTGGGACGTTAGCAGTGGTATATGCTCCGCCATAAATCTTTTTAAGATAGCCCTGAATTTCGAGCTCCCTGAGATCCCTGCGGATAGTCATGGCAGAGACGTGAAACATATCGGTCAGGTCATTCACTTTCACATGACCTTCTTTATCGACCATGTCGAGGATAGTTTCAAGACGCTTTTCTTTGTACATTGCCACTAGTTGTCATTATAGGTACACAAAGTTTATAAGTCAACAAATGATCATGATCGAACACCTCAATTCAGATGGCAATAAACAAGGACAGGCCGGTTCATTAATGGCTCCGAGGCTTCTCAAACTGCCCTTAAATATTCCAGATATTGCATTGACTATTTGTGGTAGGTCTGGCTTAAACAAAAAAGCTCCGCACAAACGGAGCTCATTCAGGATGGTTAAATGGCGCTTTCAGTAGCCTTTTTTCACATTCACCACATTGTAAAGCGGTTCGCCATCCAGATAACGTTTCAGGTTCTCCACAAACAATTCCACCACCGCGTCCATCAATTTTGCGCTCAATCCGGACACGTGCGGTGTGATGATCACATTGGGCAGGCTCCAGAGCGGGTTGCTTTCCGGCAGCGGCTCCTGCTCAAACACATCCAGGACCGCGCCGCCAAGTTTGCCTGTCTTGAGCGCCGCTTCCAGGGCGGTTTCGTCGACCAATCCACCTCGCCCGACGTTCACCAACCCAGCCCCGGTTTTCATGGCTTCAAACTCGGCGGTCGAGAGGATATGACGTGTCTCCGGGGTCAAAGGCAGGGTCAGCACCACGAAGTCACAACTCCGCAGCATACCTTTCAAACCCTCAATCGGGTAAAGCCGGTGAAAGTAATTTCCCTTGGGATCACCCAGACCCTGGGCGTTGTAGCCGCTGTCCTCCGGCTGCATAACGTCCTTCTTGGCAGCCAGCACGGTGGCGCCAAAGGCATATAACAAACGTGCCACTTCCCTGCCAACTGAGCCGTAACCCACAATTCCGACTGTGCTGTCGCGCAGTTCCCTGGGCAACATGCTTTTGCTGGAATTGGGCAGCCATTTTTTCTCCTTTTGGGCCTGGATGACATCCGGGAGCCGGTGCCCGAGCGCCAGCAGCGCCATCAGGGCGTATTCTCCCATTTGACTGACCATCACGCCGCTGGAGGAAGTGGTTATGACGGATGGTTCATAGACGATCTTGTGTTCCATCGCCCGCTCAACCCCGGCATAAGAAAGTTGGATCCACTTGAGAGCCGGTGCTTGTTCCCGGGAAGGCAGAAACTGACCGCTTGCCAGGAGCACCTCGATCTTTTCCCACTGCTCACGGGGAAGTTCCATGGAATCCTTTGTACTTACCGCGTTTAGATGCACTTCTTTGCCGAGCGATTTGATCCGATTCTGTTGGGCTTCATTCAACAAGATCGAACTCAGGACTTCAAGCGTTTTTTTCTCGTCCATTAGATGTAGATTCCTTTGGGATCCAATTCTTCGCGCAGGATCCGCAGTTCTTCCGGGCTGGGTGCCGTGGTAATCTCGAGATCCTCGACCTGTTTGAGCGACCAGCCGGTGTTTTCCTGCACCTGCTCAAAGGTGCAACCCGGGTGCAGGGCTGCCAGGATCATTTCGCCACTGCCATCCGGTTTCAGGATGCCGAGGTTGGTCACTACCGCCTGGGGTCCGCTGCCGCGGACGCCTGTCTTTGCCCGGGCATCACCACCCTCCAAAAAGCCCATCGAGGTGTGAAAATCCACCCGAGCCGGGAAGCGCCGCTTCTGGTGCGGGGTGATGATGTAGCAGCGATTAGCCCAAGCGGCAATTTCCATCGACCCACCCGAGCCGGGCAGGCGCACTTTGGGATGCTGATAGTCGCCAATGACCGTGGCGTTAATGTTGCCATATTGATCGATCTGCGCGCCGCCCAAAAAACCCACATCCACGTTGCCGCGCTGCAGGTACAGGGAAAACACTTCAAACATCGAACACACTGACGAGGCTCCGCTCACCAGGGTTGGATCGCCGATGGACAAGGGCAAGCGATCCGGTCGGGCGCCGATCACGCCGGCTTCGTAAATCATCTGCAAATTAGGCGCGTGGGTGCGCCGTGCCAAGTTGCAGGCTAAGTTGGGGATGCCCACCCCCACGAACACCTGGTCGCCGTCCTTGAGGAGTCTGGCGGCGTTGATGATCATCAATTCAGTAGCGTTGTAAGCGGTTTCGCCCATTTCAATAACTCCCATAATTGACCGGCGCGCTCAAGCGTTCGCCTGGTTTCAAGCGCTGGTGCACTTCGGACCCCAGTTTCTCCCAGTATTCCGCCCGATCCCTCACACCGAAGACCCACTCGTCCAGGTAGGCCTTCACGCCCGCTTCGTCCTTGCTCATTTCCTCCCACTTCAGATAGAAATCATTGTCGCGGTCGTAATAACCCTGCGTGTAGGAAGGATGTGAGCAGTAGGGCACATGGCACACCGCATCGACCACCAGGGAGGGGATCAGGGTGCGGTTGGGATCGGAGCGGATGACTGACTCATCCACGATCTCTTCCGCGGTAAGGATCACATGCCTGGCGGCAAAAGCCGCTTCGCGCTGTTCGCCTAAGATGCCCCAAATATGGGCATTGCCTTCACAGTCCGCCCGTTGCACGTGTACAATGGCCACGTCCGGGTTAAGCGCCGGTACCACTACGACATCCTCACCGCCGTAGGGGTCTTTCACCCGGCGGTACTGTGGATTTGCCCGTTCCAGGTCCAGTGCTCCGGTCTGTTTCATGGGCATGAATGGCAGACCACTGGCGCCAGCCTGAAGGCGGCTGATCATGCCAAAGTGGGAATATTCTTCCCATTCGAGAGTGCCGTTTTGAATGCCATCACGCAGCCACTTGAGCGAGCCGACACCCGGGTTGCCGGAGTAGGAGAAGATCACCTTGCGCGCGCAGCCCGCCGCCACCATCAGGTCATAGATCAGATCGGGGGTGGCTCTTGCCAGGGTCAAATCCTTTCTGCCCTGGCGGATGATCTCGTGCCCGGCGGCGAACGGGATGAGATGGGTGAAACCGGCCGCGTAGACCAAGTCCCCATCGTGCACAAAAGTTTTTACTGCTTCCGAAAGACTGACAAGTTTGGTCATACTATTTTTTCCCACCATTGATCCAGGATTTGTGTTGATGTTTTTGACTTTCCCGCTGTGAAGGCGAGAGGGGCTCGGCATCCGTGGATCCTTCAGGACGGCGCAATAAAACCAGACCGAGCACCAGGATCAGGACGCCAAGCATAAGGTAGGAGGAAATAGGGCGCTGGTTCAGCCAGCTGATTAAAACCCAAGCCAGGCAGACCCCGCCTACCAGCGTGAAAAACCAGCCGATTTTTTTAAGTATTTTACCCAATTGCTTCTCCCTGCCTGCCGGAAACCAGGTTTACCAGCCTACCGAGCGTTTATACTCGCTAAGCTTGCACTGCCGAAGACTACTTATACCCGGCGGACGGTATTGCGGATCTGCTCGTGCATGTACAGCTGTACGTAGTACAGCCCGCCGGAGTTCTTGCCGGTCGAGCCGGAACCCTTCCAGCCGCCAAAGGGCTGGAAACCCGGCCAGGCTCCTGTGGTGGAACCCTGCGGCCGGTTGGTATAGACCACGCCGGCCTCAATATTATCGTAGAACCATTGGACCTCATCCGGCAGACCGTAAAAGCCTGCGGTCAGTCCGTAATTGACATCGTTCGCCAGGGATATGGCTTCCCGCAGGTCTTTCACCGGAGCCACCATCACAATAGGGACGAACATCTCCTGCTTCCATAGCGGATGATCCAGGGGTACGTCAACAACAATGGTGGGGGCGCAGTAAAAGCCTTTGGCAAGGTCGCCTTCCGTCAGAATTTTTCCGCCGGTCAGAATCTTGCCGGCTGCCGAAAGCTCCGAGACAAATTTTTGATAATCGGCGTAGCCCTTCTTGTTGATTACCGGGCCCATGTAGGTCTGACGGTCGGTGGGATCACCGACCGCGAGTTTGCTGGTCAGTTCGACCATGCGATTGGTGAGGGCTTCGTAGATAGGCTCCTCGATGAAGACACGGGAGCAGGCAGAGCATTTTTGCCCTTGCAAGCCAAAAGCTGATCGAACGGTGCCGAGTGCCGCATCTTCCAAGTCGGCATTGCGCGAGATGATGGTGGGGTTCTTGCCCCCCAGCTCAAGGATGGTTGGGCGCACATAGGGGCCCCTGCCAAAGGTGCTGTAAATGTCCATACCGACTTCATAAGAGCCGGTGAAAGTGATGCCAGCCACATCCGGGCTATCCGTCAGGGCTTTTCCGAGCGTGGAGCCGGGACCCGTCACCAGGTTGACAACGCCATCGGGGATGCCTGCCTGGCGCATGCAATCCATCATCAACGAGTTAGACCAGCAGGTATCCGTGGCAGGTTTCATCACCACGGTGTTGCCGGCTGCCAGAGCTGCCCCGGCAGGTCCGATGGTCAGGGCACAGGGGAAGTTGAAGGGGCTGATCACCAGCCAAACACCATAAGGTTTGAGGACCGATTCATTAGTAGAAATGAAACCGGACAGCGGGTCGGTGCCCATCTGTTGGATAAAGCCATCGTTGGCTTCCATCTGGCTACAAGCCCAGCGTACCAGGGCAGCGGCTTCTGCAACCTCACCTAGGGCTTCAGTGCGGTTTTTGCCCACCTCAAGCACCATGGCAGCGCTGATCTCGTAAATGCGCTCGTCAATTTTGTCAGCAAATTTCCGCAGGAGGTAAACCCGTTCCTCCCAGTTCATCCTGCTCCAGGCGGGAAATGTGGCTTTCGCGGCCGCGATGGCCTCCTCGGCATCCTGGGGAGTGCCCTTCTGGAAGGTGGCGATGTGCCAATCTGTGTTGATGGGGGAGTGAGCATAGTGCTTTTGTTCGGCAAATCTTTCCTTCCCACCGATGACCATGGGGTATTCCCTGCCAAAATTGGCTTTCAGTTTTTCAAGCGCTTCAGCGAAGCGGGTATGTAATTCTTCGGGGGGGGTGAACATGGTGCCATAGGTGAGTTTAAAGGAAGTTTCTTCGGTCATAGAGAGTATTCCTCCTGAAATATGGTTTATGTGCTTGGTGATTGTATCATAATTGGATGGCAGTGACAGGGTACAGCGCCTCCGGGCTAGGTTGAAAGAGCCGATGTGGGTCAGACCTCCGGCCTGAAGGACACTGGAGGGGCGACACACGAGTCGCCCGCCAAAAAATGGAAGGATTATGTGGGTCAAGCACACTTCGCAGCACCTGACATGTCACCCTGGAAGGGTGACCTACACTCAACGTGGAATGGCGACCTACACTCAACGTGGAATGGTGACCTACACAGGCTTGACATGTAGGGGGATGCGCTCAAAGGTGTCGCTCAACAGGTCAATCTGCAGCAGCTCACCCTGCAGCCCGGGCCGGCCGAGCAGAAGCTTGACCGCTTCGGCTGCCTGCAGCGATGCCACAACACCAGCAGTGAAGGAAAGATTACCCGCGTTGGCTTCCTCTCCCCGAACCAGTTCGGGATCGGCATAGAGCAGATCGAGCAAATCTTCCCCCGGTCGGATCACGCACACCTGCCCGCACCAACCCGCAATGGCGCCGTGTACCAGCGGAAGACCGGCTTCTTTGGCAACCTGCTGTAGCACCCGCCGGGAAGGGATATTGTCCAGCGCGTCTACCACCAGGTCACAGTCCTGCATCAAGCTGGCACCATTCTCCCGGGTGAAGAACGCCTGCACTGCCTCAACGCTAACCAACGGGTTGATTGCCTGCATGCGTTGCTGCGCCGCCAGCACCTTGGGTTTGCCTAAATTCATCTGCGAACTCAGCAGTTGACGGTTGAGGTTACTCTCTTCGAAGATATCTCCATCAACAGCAATAATATGCCCTACGCCAAATCGACCAAAACATTCAATGCCATAGCCCCCCAAACCGCCGCAGCCCACCACCAGCACACGCTTTTGGGCCAGCTGTGACTGCTCTTCCTTATTTATAGCATTATGGTTGCGGATGTAGCGTTTAGGTTCCATCTTATCCTCCTGCCATCAGGTGCAGCACCAGAACATCGTCGCCATCCTTGATTGGGATAGCCTGGTACTGTTCCTCTGGCACGTACTCGCCATTGACGCGCACGATAATATGCCGGAAGGTAAATTGCTTCTCGTTTAGAAGGCTCTGCACGGTCAGACCAGCACGCCAGGGATGTTCCTTGGTGTTGATCTTGATCATAGGTAGGGTTCAATCGCCTCAAGTAGCATGGGTAGGTCCATGCCGATCTCCTTGAGATGCTCGGGGGTCGGGACGCCATTCATGGTCCAGCCGCGCCGTTTGTAGACTGCGTCAGTCAGCAGTTCAAACTGCTTTTCGCGGTACGTGCGGGTGGCAGCCATCTTTTCATACAGGCTCAGCTTCTCCGGGTCAAGCCTTTGTAGTTCGCGCAGCTGGGTATCATAGCGCTCCTGGCGGGAGAGGTACTCCTCTCGGGTAACCGGACCAAGTGAGCGGTAGGGCGGGTTGTCATGCTCCCGCAGCCCTTTGCCCATGCGAACGTTGAAAATGCGTTGGAAGTTATAGACACGCTCAGACTGGAGAATCAATTCGTCCTGATCGATCTGCTTCCCTGTGACCGCGTTGAATATATCGACATAATTCTGCACATGCTCAGGCACCTTGGCAGGTGTGCCGGTAGTGAAGTTGTCCGCCGGCACCAGGTCGTTCCAGGGCAGTTTGCACAAACCGCACAGCCCAAACCAGGTGCGGAACATCGGATAGTAAAAAAGCGCGTAAGCCTTATCTTCAAAGGTTGGGATCTGGTTGTTGACCATGTCCATGAAAATTAGCCAGGCTTCATCGTGCTGGGGACCCTTGTTGGTCAGCGCGAAGCCGCCCTGCTGGGCCAGGCTTTCCTTATGCAGGTATTCGGAGTATTCCAGCCCCTTGTTTTCCATGCCGATGTCATTCAGCAGCTGTTCATCCGCGCCAAATTGCTCAATGAAGATCTTTTTGAGCTTTTTTATACCCAGCCCAGCCAACAATCCAAAACCCTCCCCTCGGGACATTTGATGTAGGAGTTCCAGCACCGCCCGGCTGTTGCCAAAGTGCAGGTCCAGCCCGCCCATATCCTCCCGGGTGATCTGACCGCGCTCGTAACATTCCATAATGAATGCCACCGTGGTGGCAAAGGAGATCAGGTCAATCCCGTAGGTATCGCAGTAGAAGTTCTCCTCCAGGATGGCTTGCGGGTCAAAGATGCCCAGGTTGGAGCCCAAGCCAGCCGCGCATTCGTATTCCGGTCCATCCACAGTGACGCACTCCTCTACGTAAGGTCCGGTGAGCAGCGGGAAGTGATCCGCCGCCTTGGTGCAGGACATGGTGCAGCCGTACCAACAGCCATCGTGGACACCCTGGGTGAGATACTGGTTGATGAACACTTCCGGGGCGATTTTGTAGGCTTCCGGGTCGCCGCCGGTTTGGAAATTGCGCGTGGGTAAAAGGTCGTACTGGTTCATGACCATGATGGTGTTGGCGGTGCCAATCTTGCGCATGCCGCTTTGCGTACTGTCCAGGTCGTGCATTTCCTTGTGGTATTTGACCCCGATGCGATTGATGGCGGCGAGGTCAGCCGGGTGATTCTGGTCGCCCTTGATGCCCTTGAACTTTACCACCAGCGCCTTGATATGCTTATCCCGCATGATGGTGCCCAGACCGCCCCGGGCAGCCTGCTTGAAGCGCACAGTCTTACGGCGCGGGTCATAGAAGGAAAAATTGAGCATACCCATCAGGGCGTGTTTGGCGGCGCTGCCGGAAGAGACCACGGAGACGTTGACCTTGTCTTCCTCGTCATCGGCATACCGGGTGGTCAGTTCATCGGCCAGCAGGTGGGAATCCTCGGGCAGTTCGCCCGCTTCTTCGATGGAAATGAACCCCTTATTCCCGTCGATGAAGATCAGAATGTCTTTTTCGGCTTTGCCCTGCAGCTCAAGCGCATCCCAGCCGGAGAACTTCAGCAGGGGTCCAAAATAGCCACCCACATTGCTGTCGATGGGGATATCGGTTAGGGTGGAGATGGCGCACACCAGCGTCTTGCCGGTGCCGGAATACTGGGTAATGCCGCCCAGAGGTCCGACGCTCATCACGATCTCGTTTTCAGGCGAATCCCAGTGTGTTTTAGGCGTGACGGCATTCCAAAGGTACCACAAGTCAAAGCCCTTTCCCCCGACGAACTTGTCCTTCATGAACTCGGTTACCCCTCGTTCTTCAACGCGCAGGTCATCCACATTGATGTAGAGCGACTTACCTGAGTAGCCCTTGTCGATCCTGGCTGGGGTGTAATTATATGTTTTTAGCACGGTTCCCATGAATTTCTCTTCCTTATGCCTGGCTCACCAGGATTTCAAGCGCGTGTTCCGGGCATTTCTTTACGCAGATCCCGCAGGCGATGCATTTAAAAGGCTCCGCCAGGTCGTCTGTGTAAAACATCACCGACTCCGTGCAGAAGCCCACACAACCCAGGCAGCCCACACACAGTTGCTTGTCAATGCGCACCACCCCATTCTTATCCCTGTAGATGGCATGCGCGGTGCACATGTTGATGCACTCGCCGCACTGCGTGCATTTAATGGCGCGAAAAGCGTTATCGTTGTTGATGATGCGGATGGCGGATTTGTCGCGGTCATCGGTTTTGAAGAATGCTCGTGAACAGGCGACTTCGCAGGCTTTGCAGCCGGTGCAGATCTCCTGCTTGCAGGTGAGAACCTTCATGGATGCTTCCTTCCTTCAATTTATGATGAAGGAATTGTATATTTACCCGAAGGTTACGTCAACCAGTTCGTCCAAAATGCGGCTATGGCTTACGGATAAGGCACTGGCGTTGTTGTGGGCATGAACGAACTGGGAGCATCAATGGGGTAGGTGACTGGCTGGGTGGGCGTACCTCTGGGTGGCGGGGTCTGCTGAGTCGCTGCTGGCGGGGGCGTTGGAATAATTGTCTCCGTGGCGGAGGTAGGCCAGGGCGTGGTGGTCAAGGTTGTCAGCGGGTCCGGGGTGGGATAATTTGAGGTTCGTGTGATCGGCAGTGGCGTGCCCAGATAGTAAACCTCACCTTCCTTGTTGGTGAAATAGATCGTGAGCATATCGGTTACAGACCCAGTAAGTTCTGTGAAAGCGCCAGCTTGGATCATAATCCCCCCCCCTTCATTAACAGGAGGCAGAACAATTTTTGTCTGAAAGACAGCCGGTTCATGCGCGGCAGTATCCCCAGTCCAGATGATGACATTATTCTCATGCCTGCTCACCTGCCAGCCC
>JBAQMM010000046.1:0-2953 GCA_049302815.1 Anaerolineaceae bacterium
AGTATAATCCGAACAATGTTCAATCGTCAAGCAACCGGTAATTCTGGCCTGCTGTCAGGCTGTGTGGCGGTCGTCCTGGGTGTGTTGTTGCTGCTGAATGCCTGCCAGAGCAGCCCCACTGCCCCCACATTGGGGGGACCCGAACCTTCCCCACCAGCCATTTCAACGGATGCTCTCATTGCAACCTCCACCAGCACTGCTGCGCCAGCACCAACCCAAACCAATGCCCCCACCCCAACAGCCACACAGTGCCAGGCGCGCACCGGCACGCTTGCATCGGTTCAGTTTGAAAGCGCCCTGCTTGGCAGGGAAGTTTATATGCGCATTTACTTCCCGCCCTGTTATACTGCCCAGTCCGAGAAGCCTTATCCGGTGCTGTACCTGCTGCACGGTCTGGAAGGGGATGAGACCCAGTGGGAATCCCTGGGCTTGGCGGAAGAGCTGGACCGCCTGATCGAGGTTGGCACCGCGGAGCCCATGTTGGTGGTAATGCCCCGGGAGACCGATACCAAAGGCTATCCGCATTCGGACTTCCCCCAGGTATTCATCGAGGAGCTGGTGCCCTTCATTGATTCCCACTATACCACTCAAACCGAACGTTCCGGGCGCATGATTGGCGGGATTTCCCGCGGGGCTTCCTGGGCTTTGCGCATCGGGGTGGGCAACTATGCCATGTTCAGTAAGGTCGGACTGCACAGCCTGCCGCTGGAATTCGACGAAGGGAACGAGTGGGCAGCCGAATTGGCTGCCCTAGAACCTGAAGACCGGCCAGCCCTGTTCCTGGATTCCGGGCACCGCGATAAAGATATTGACTTCACTCGCTCCTTTGAATGGGCACTGACCACCGCCGGAATACCTCACACCTGGTACCTGTTTTCTGGCTACCACAACGAAGCCTATTGGAGCGAACACTTGCCCATCTATTTGGAGTGGTACGCCCAAGGGAGTTAACCTCCACAGAGGCTGAGTCTGCATCATTCTGTGTTCTCAAACTTGCCTGGCGGATCACTGGCAAACCTCTTCTGGCTAATGACCCCATCCATCTTTAGATTGGAGCCATGGAGAGTTGTATAATGCGATTCATGTCAAAAGACCACCATTGGTCTCTGTACTCCATATTCACTGGTTGTTTCCTCGTCGGAATGGCGTTGTTTCTGTGTGCTTGTCAGTCTCATTTGAAAACACCACCTGCCGGAACCCTGGAAGCGGATCCCCAGGTCTCCCAGACCCCTGTCAGCTCAACTGCCACAGCCACCGACCCGGCCTGCCAGGATATTGCCGGCAGGATCATTTCCGACCAGGTTGAGAGTGCCCTCCTCGAAAAACCGTTGCCTTTTCAGGTTTACCTGCCCCCCTGTTACGGTCAGCAGGCCGACCTGCGCTACCCGGTCCTCTACCTTCTGCATGGCTTGCACAGTGATCAAACCCAATGGGAGCAACTCGGTCTGGCGCTGAGCGCGGATAAATTGATCCAATCTGGGGAAAGCCTTCCTTTCCTGGTGATCATGCCCAAAATTCCGGACGTTTCCACCTATCCTTCCCAACTCAATGAGCAGGTTTATGCGGAAGAACTGCTGCCTTATGTTGATGCCCACTATCAAAGCAGGGCGGAGCGCGACTTCCGCGCCATCGGGGGGCTCTCCCGCGGAGCCACCTGGGCTCTACGGATCGGGTTGAGCCAGTGGCAGTTGTTCGGAAAGATTGGCCTGCACAGCGTGGCAATTGAGTATGACGAAGTCAAAAGCTGGGTGAGAACGCTTTCTGCAATGAACGCCGAGGACATTCCTGGGCTGTTTTTGGATGTTGGCGACCAGGATGAAGACCGGCTTTCCGCCCAATCGCTTGACCAGGCCCTAAGCCAGGCTGAAATCCCGCATTCCTATCACCTGTACACTGGTTCGCATAATGAAGCCTACTGGAGCGAACACCTGCCCAGCTACCTGGAGTGGTACACCCGGGGTTGGTAGATTTTTGAGATCCTGGTAGAAGCATCCGTCCAGTCCAACCCAACTCGTAAACAACTCCCCTACCAAGTTTCTGGATTGAAGTAAAATTAATGGCTAGGCGCTGTTTGGTTTGGCAGCGCATAATAATCTGCACTTACTCATACGCACACACGATCAAGAAAGGAAACCGTCCCATGTATCAAAAATTAATTCTCATCGGCAACCTTGGGAGAGACCCCGAGATGCGCTATACCCCCGATGGCAAACCCGTCACCTCTTTCAGCGTCGCCACTAGCCGCAAATTCCGCGATAAAGACGAAACCGCCTGGTTCCGCGTTACCGTTTGGGGTCCCCAAGCCGAATCCTGCAACCAATATTTGCATAAGGGTTCCCGCGTGTTGGTGGAAGGCCGCCTCACGCCAGATGCCACCACCGGAGGTCCACATCTTTATCAAAAGAAGGACGGCACCTGGGGTGCAAATTTCGAAGTCAATGCGCAAACCGTGCGCTTCCTCACAGCCAAAGGCGAGGAGACTGCGGCGGACGAAACCGTCGTAGAGGAAGACGACATCCCATTCTAAGGTGAACCATGGCAGAAATTAAACAACTTACCTTGCGCTTGCCAGAGGATTTGGAGCCCCTGTTTGTCAACATGGTGCGCGTTGCCCACACCCCCGGGGAATTCATTCTGGATTTCTCAGCCATCCTGCCCGGATCAGCGGACCCCAAGGTGGATGCCCGCATCATCCTTTCTCCCCTGGGTGTCAAGTTGATGCAGCAAGCCATCAACGAGAATATCCGGCGTTATGAAAAAACCTACGGAGAGATCCGTCTGCCCACCGCTGCCCACACCCTGGCGGACGATCTGTTCAGCCACCCCAATAACATTCCTCCGGAAGGCTCTTAACATGTCCGAACTTGATCAGATCTGTGAGCAGATCCGCCAGGATTTTGATCGCAAAACCACCCGCCGGGATGCTGCCCTGGCACAGGCACGCCAACTGACC
>JBAQMM010000047.1:0-12130 GCA_049302815.1 Anaerolineaceae bacterium
GAGTTGGCAATATATGCATTTGTTGGTTCGTTTATGTGTCTGATTGCCGATGAAAGCAGTTTTTATGATCATGATGGCTGTCACATGTGGCTCACTTGCTGATAAAGTTTGAGTGAGGTGTAAAAATCGAACACGAAAATGGCAAAAAAGCTTGTTTTATATTGTCAGACATAAGTTGCGATTGCCCCGACAATTCCCTTGACCCAACTGCCAAACGGGTATAGAATCTCTCCCTCAGAACAATCTGCCCTTGTAGCTTAATGGATAGAGCATCTGCTTGCGGAGCAGCAGGTTGCGTGTTCGAATCACGCCAAGGGCATTTTTTGTTTAATCCCGCTGGCTTTCATCCTCATCCTCATCCTCATTCTCAACCTTTCCATTCATGCCAACCCACACTCCGGTCACCTTACCTTTGCGTGGGTGGTAAAATCTCCGTAAGGAGTAAATCATGCTTAAAAAGACTCTTCCTCTCCTGTTTTGCCCGATCGTCCTGGCTTTTTGTGCCAGCTGCGCCTCACTCCCTCCCTCCCCAACTGCCCAACCCATCCCCACTTCTCCGGTTTACCCGATTGAAGCCAATTCCACCGCAACTTACCCGCTTTCCCCGCAAACTTCATCCACCCCGCAGCCTGGGTTGCCCGTTTTCCAGATCAGCATGTTTCCCGAAGGCACGGGCTGGGGAATGAACACTGAGCAGGAGAGTTTGTATCATACCAGCGACGGCGCTACCACCTGGGCGGATGTTAGCCCGTCCGCAGACACGCTCTCTCAAGCCATGGGATCGGTCTTCACCTTTTTTCT
Organism: Anaerolineaceae bacterium; assembly: GCA_049302815.1. Classification (GTDB taxonomy): domain Bacteria; phylum Chloroflexota; class Anaerolineae; order Anaerolineales; family Anaerolineaceae; genus Mesolinea. Next base: position 802 of record JBAQMM010000047.1, read on the forward strand.
GGATGGTCAGACTGGCTGGTTGAGCGTTCCGCAAGCTGAAACCTCCACGCTTTACCACACCACTGACGGAGGCTTTACCTGGACATCCACCCCGCTGGACTTCCCGGGCGGGTCTCTGTATTTTTTGGACACTCAAAACGGCTTTTTGCTGAGCCGCCTGGGTGTGGCAGCTGGCTCTGAATACGTCGCCCTGTACTTCACAGGGGACGCCGGTCAGACCTGGCAGCAGCGCTTTAGTCATGTGCCCGGAGAAGATCCGGCATCGTTGCCAGCTGGTGGTAACAAGAACGGCTTTGTATTTCTGAACCAGAATATCGGTTGGGTTACTGGAAGTGAGCCTGTAACTAATTTCATTTACTTATATCGCACAACTAATGGAGGTGAGTTTTGGGAAGGGGCGTCGTGTGCTCTTCCTGATGACGCTGGTGAGAACATGTTTGTAACTTATCCTCCGATCTTTGTTGACCAGGATCATGGCTTTCTTCCTGTGCGCGGGGTTGGTGCTAAGTTTATGACCCACCTGTGTGTTTCCTCAGACGCGGGTGCAACCTGGACTTACGCTTCCACTTTTACCGACACCAACCAGCATGATTTCGTGGACCGCTCCAATGGCTGGGCGCTTGGTTTATACGGCCTCTTCCGTACTACAGATGGCGCCCAAACCTGGCAGGATCTTTCCGCCGCGCTCCCTGTCGGCTTCACAGCGCTGGACATGGACTTCGTGGACGCACAGCATGGCTGGTTGCTCGTCACTACTCTGGGCGCGGAACACCTGGACGAAAACTTCCTTTACAAAACCTCCGATGGCGGTCAGACCTGGACGCTTATTCCTGCCACTTTTTCCAAATAGAGCTCTGAAAAATCCTGTTTCACACCAGGCGGATCAGCCCACTAAGCCTTTCTTCTGATCACCACCCATTAACGAGCTTACACCCGGGGGCCGACCTTACTACTCTGTCTCCCTTGTCAGCTTTTCAGGTCGGCTCCCGCAGGACTGCATCGAAATTGATAAGACAATAGGGTCTAGTGTCTAGGTCGAGACAATCGTTCGCGCCGGGTCTTCAGTATTGCCACCAGCACCACACGGAAAAATTTCCTTCCACTTATCTGGAACTGGTCTGATAATTGCAGCATCTTCCCTGTAAAGGGTTGCTGTACTTAAGGCAACTCTGGCAGCCTGGTTTTCATGTATAATGCCCTTTAGTGTATGTGAGGATTTCTACAGCGATGAAAAAGAGTGTTGGCCTGAGTCTGTTGGTGTTACTGGTCCTGGGTTTGAGCCTTTCCCCGTCCAAACTTGTTGCGGCTGCCGCCGCCGATCCAGCCTCTAGCCCCGAACAAGACCTGCCGGACCCGGGGCTCACTCAACAGTTCAGCCAACTGGTGGACCAGTGGACTGAACCGGAACTGTCTCCTGCCGATAGTCTCGACCTGCCCACCGCCAACCCAGACAACGTGATCTACCTGACCTTTGATGACGGACCCGACCCGCACTGGACGTCGCAAATCCTCGAACTCTTGCAGCGCTATCACGCTACTGCCACCTTCTACATGATCGGCCGCAACGCCCGCACTTACCCAAAAATCATCTTGCAGGTGGCGGAAGCCGGTCAAATGATCGGGCTGCACGGCTACAACCATATAGAACTCTCCAATCTGGGCTACCAGGATTTTTACCTGGAAGTAGATGATACCGCAACCGCCATCCATGACGCCCTGGCAGATCACCCCGAACTTGAAAGTCAGATCACCCCTTGCTTGCGGCCGCCTTATGGTGCCGTCAATGATGACGTTTACACCTACGCCAGCCAGATGAATTACGCCATTTCCTTATGGCAGTTGGATACCCGCGATTGGACCGGCATTTCTGCTGATGAAATTTTCGCCAGTGTGATTGAAAACCTGCAGCCCTATAAGGTTGTCTTGATGCATGATGGCGGTGAAGACCGCAGCGAAACTGTGCGCGGACTGGGATTGCTGCTGCATGAACTGACCCTGCGCGGCTACACCTTCCAGCCCTATTGCACTGCCAGCGGTCAGGAATATACGCGTTAAGCCACCCTGACTTCAGGACGATCTCAGCATCCTTTTTCAACGACCTTAAGGTTAAATATTTGTTAACAACGCCCTTTTTTTGTTGACTTTATAAGGATCTGCACAATTTATCCTTGTATTTGACCATAAAAATGTTATACTAATGACTGTTAGACGCCTGGGTGCCCCCCTCACCCAGGCGTCTAACATTTAACTTGCCCGCTTGCCCTATCTGGATTAGGATTATTCCCAACCATGACGATCACTTCAAATATTTGGTATGTTGAGTGCTCCAATCCGCAATGCCTGCTGCGTTTTCCTTTGGACCTGGCACAATTCAAGGGCAGCTATTGCCCCCGCTGTGGATCCCCTCTTACCCAAATGGTGCGGGCTTCTGGCCAACCCACACGGGTCAGTCCCTGCCTGACCAAAGGGTACCACCTGGTGGCTGTGCTGGATAATATCCGCTCCATCCATAACGTCGGAGCCATTTTCCGCAGCGCCGATGGCGCCGGCCTTGCGAAAATTCTCCTGTGCGGTATTACCCCCACCCCAAAAGAGCATCCAGAGCTGTCCAAAACTGCCTTGGGCGCTCAGTGGGACATCCCTTGGGAATATCACCCCAACACCCCCGCACTGATCCGTGCCCTCAAAGCCCAAGGAGCTTTGATCCTGGCGCTCGAAAACCTTGAAAGCGCCAAACCGCTGGCGAATTATCACCTGGCCGCCCTACAGACCCGGGAGGTGGTTCTGGTGGTTGGCAGCGAGCCCGCCGGCATTGACCCGGAAGTCCTGGCACTGGCAGACGACAGCTTGTTTCTGCCCATGGCAGGTCAAAAAGGCTCACTCAACGTCTCGGTGGCATTTGGTATTGCCTCCTACTGGCTCCAGTTTGCCAAAGATCCCGCCGGTTAAACAAAAACACCGGGATAAACCGGAGTTTGAAACTTGCGGTAATACCCACTCAGCGCTACGGCTCGATCACAGTCCCGGCAGGGATGGTGGTGTGTTTAGGGATGACCACGATCCCATCCCGGACAGTGTACAGCGGGTGATCAATTTCCTTATCCTCAGGGAAGGGTTTAATGACCACGTTGTCGCCAATGCTTGAATTCTTGTCGATGATGGCGCAGCAGATATCACAATTCTTCCCGATCCCCAGAGGCGCGCCGTTCTTCAGGATACCGTAATAGTCGCCGCCCATCATGATGGTATCTTTAACCTTGGAACCCTTTCCAATAATGCTTCGAACACCAATGACGGAATGATCAATAATCGCCTGATCAATCTCACAGCCTTCAGCCAGGAGCACCCTTGTCAACTGGCAGCCATCAACCCTGGATCCGGGTAGGAAACGCGGGTGGGTAAAGATGGGTTTTTCCGGATCATAAAAATCAAATCCCGCGTTATCCTCCGTCAGCTCCAAATTGGTCTCGTAAAAGGAGCGGATCGTTCCAATATCGCGCCAGTAACCTTCAAAGCTGTAGCCATACACCGCCGCGCCCTGCTTGATCAGATAAGGAATAATATCCCCACCGAAATCATCCAACTTATCCTGGTGCTTATCCCGGCGCAGAGCATCCACCAGCAGTTCAGTATTGAAAAGGTAAATACCCATCGAACCCAGGTAAGGCTTTTCCGGATCATCACGGCTAATCATGCGTGCCAGCATCTCGGGATCCTTGGGCTTTTCAGCAAAGTCTGTAATGCGCCCATCTTCGGTGCGTTTGAGCAGTCCGAAACGTGAGGCTTCATTTTTTGGTACGGGTTGAACAGCCACGGTAATGTCTGCGTTGTTGTCCCAGTGGAATTGCGCCATCTCGGCATAATCCATCCGGTAGAGATGATCGCCAGCCAGGATCAGGACATACGGGCATTTGGAGGATTTGATCTCCATCAATTGCTTGCGCACCGCGTCGGCAGTGCCTTGGTACCAGTCGGTGTGTTCCATGGTCTGTTCGGCTGCCCAGATTTGGACCCAGCCATAATGAAACGCGTCAAAATTGTATGTGCGGGAGATGTGGCGGTGCAAAGACACGGAGTTGAACTGCGTCAGCACGGAAATGCGGTAGATTTCGGAATTGATACAGTTGCTGATGGGGATATCGATCAAACGGTATTTTCCGGCGATTGGCACAGCCGGCTTGGACCGTTCGACAGTCAGAGGATAAAGCCGCTTTCCCTGACCGCCACCTAAGATGACAGCTAAAATATCACTTGTCTTTGGCATATTTGGTTTCCTTTCCGCACAAATTTAGGCACATATTCAAATATAAAATTTCTGATAGAGGAGGGTTATAGCTTACCTGCCGTCTTTAATTTTACCCGTAATTTGCCCCACTGAGGTCAGTATTTCCTGCGCGGATTGAAGGGTGCCGGCACTGACAGGACCAACCATGCTGGCAAGTTCACGCTGGCGCGCTACGCCGGTCAGTTCGCTTACCTGTGTCAGGGTGCGTCCGTCCCTTTCCTGCTTGGACACATGCAGATGCTGGTCACCAAAGGCAGCCAGCTGCGGCAGGTGCGTCACGCACATCACTTGATGCTTCCGAGCCAGCTGCCAGAGCATTTCTCCCACCGTCATACCCACCCTGCCGCCAATGCCCTGGTCGATTTCATCAAATACCAGCGTGGGGATTTGGTCAACCTCAGCCAGCACATGTTTGAGCGCCAGCATCAGCCGGGAAGTTTCGCCGCCCGAAGCAATCTTGACCAGCGGCTTGAAACCTTCTCCAGGATTGGTCTCGATCAGGAATTCCACCCGGTCCACGCCGGTGGAATCAAACGCCACTTCCTGCCTATCCAGAAGCAAACCGCCGGCCTCCGCTTGGCGCTGCATGTGCACCTTGAATCGGGCGGATTTCATTTGCAGGTTGTCCAACTGCGTTTCAATGCCTTCAGTCATCAAATTGGCTGCACTCATGCGTTCCTGGGAAAGCTGCTCGGCAGTAATAGCCAACTCTTGCATCATCTGGGCTATTTTTTGTTCCACTTCTGCTATCTGCTCTTCTACATTCTCGACTTTATCCAACTCAGCTTTCGCATTGACCAGGTACGCCGTGACGCTCTCACACGATCCTCCATATTTGCGCTTCAAGAAGTTGAGCAGGTTCAGGCGCTCTTCAATCTGGTCCAAGCGTTTTGGGTTGAATTCGATCGTTTCAAGGTACCCACGCAGCTCGTAGGCGATGTCCGCCACACTGTTGAGCGCCTGGTCTGCCCGTTCGGTCAATGCCTCAAGCTGTGGGTCTATCCGGCTCAACTCACCCAGGTTGTGCACCGCTATTCCCAGCAGATCGGTCACCGGCAGGGAATCGGCGGCGCCTTCGTCAAGCGCTGTCAAAGCCTGCTGGCTCAGGCTGTTCAGTGTCTCAGCGTTCGCCAGCCTGATGCGTTCCTGCCTCAGATCAGTTTCTTCGTCCGGCTTCAAGCGCGCCATTTCGATCTCCTGGATCTGATACTTGAGCATATCCGCCCGGTCTTTGGCAAATTGCTGGGTTTGTTCCAGGTCGATCAGTTCCGCCCTTAACCCGGACCATTGGGCATACTGACTGTGGTACGTGGCAAGAGCGCCGTCATGATGGGCAAATCGGTCCAACAGTTCCAAGTGATACCTGACCCGCAGCAGCGACAGGTGCTCGGACTGCCCATGAATATCTGCTAGCTGCGCCCCGATTTCTGCTTGTAGCGACAGGCTGACACTGCGACCGTTGACTCTGGCGACGTTGCGTCCGTTCATGCGAATCTCGCGAGCCAGCGTTAGCTGGTCCGGGTCGTCGAACAGACCTTCCTCCTCCAGGATGGGCTGCACAGCTTTACGCGTGGGCTCATCCAGCCGGAAAACCGCTTCGATGACTGCTTTGTCGCTGTCCTTGCGAATAGCGGTCGTATCCACCCGTCCGCCTAAAACCGCGCTGAGCGCGTCCAGGATGATTGACTTTCCTGCGCCAGTCTCACCGGTGAACACCACCAAGCCGGAGGCAAAATTCAGCGAAAGCTCTTGAATGATGGCAAAGTTTTGGATATGCAGCTCAGCCAGCATGGAGCCCTCAGGAAAGGCGTATCCCGGTGAATTGATAATAGGCCGTGGAAACTGTCAGGACCGAGTAAACCACCTGCCAGACCAGCGGTAATAAGTTGCCAATTGCCGGCAAAACTCCGCCAATTGCGAAAAACATGGGAATGATCTGCATGACCAATAATGGCAGGCAGCCCACAACCACGCCCCACAGAACCGCTTTGTTTAGGGTTTTGCTCCGGCGCTTCTTGACCGCCCAGCGCACTACGTTGGCAATTAACATCCCCATTCCAGGGGCCACCAGCAGGGTGATAAATCCCAGGCGGGGGACAAGCCAGCTGCCGGCAAAAGCCATCAACCCGGAAAGGATGAAGCCAAGCGGCACATCGATCCGTTTGCTGGTATCAAAGACCTTTTGTTGCTCGCGCACACATTCCTTGCAGCGGTAACCCGTGGGAGTCAATACTGCCGTCTCGGGAGTAATCGGTTTATTACAGCGGTTACAGCGCAGGACGATATCTCGTTCCGTTGGCTGGTTGGGGGTGCTTTGTGATTGATTATCCATAGTGGTTTTGTTTCAGCACCGGGTTAATCTGCGTCATGGCAGCCAATCGCCGGTAAAAATAGTTTGGTTCTCCAAAGCGGATCATTTGCAGGGAATGTTCATTGGCGGTGATCCGGACGAAATCATCATCTGTCATTGGGATGGGTTCCATGCCATCCACGCTCATCACGGCTTCGTGGTCGCAGTGTGCCCGCAGCACCACATTGGCACCCTCAGCCAACACCACGGCGCGATCCAGCGACAAATGCGGCGCGATGGGCAAGATCAACATGTTGCGCAGCTCGGGCGGCAGGATCGGTCCTCCAACCGCCAGGGCGTAGGCGGTTGAACCCGTGGCAGTGGAGACGATCAGACCATCAGCAAAATACGAGGTCAAATAGCCTTCGTTCAGATCGACCCGGATCTCGATCGGTCGGACGATGCGACCGCGCGAAATGACCAGTTCGTTGATCGCGTTCCATTCGCCCACTTTCTTGCTTTCGTGCACCAACTCAGCCGCCAGCATCATGCGCTTTTCAAGATGATATGCCCCTTTGAGCAGTTTGGGCAGCAATTCCGGCCAGTTGGACTCGGTAAACTCCGACAGAAAGCTCAACCGGCCCGCCTGGACGCCTAACAGGGGTATGCTCAGGGGAGAGCACATGTGCCCGGCACGCAGGAGGGTACCATCCCCGCCCAGCACAATCAGCAGATCCCAGCCTGTTAGGTTTGGTTTTTCCCTGGGCCGCTCATAATCATACTCAAAGACCTGATGATGAACAGCTTGTTCGGTCAGGAACTGGCTGATTTCACCAGCCAGCTGGGTGGCTTTAGGCATGGCGGCGTTGGGCATCAGCAAAATATGGGCGGGAACAGGTAAATTTGCAAGCATACCTAATTATTATAGTCGCTAATTAAACGAAATAGCCCGCCCATACACCCCCGATTTTGCAGTAATCCCCTGTGATACTCTGTCCGCTATGCCAGATTCAGCCAGGAGAGGTGGTGCTCCTCATTCGGGCAAACGGGATAGGCTAACCTGCTTGGGGAGAGCAGGCTTGCCTGAACCTCCAGCCACCTTGTGCGCAGGTTTTCTGCCAACTGCTAACGCCTTAATTTTGTCAGGACGATCGTAGTGGAGTGGTGGAATTCCTAGCTCAGACAAACTGTCCGGATGTCCCCAGCAACGGCCTGACCGCGGGTCGGCGTGAGACACTCCGGCGAACGGAGTCTTCGCCCGAAGCACTACAGTTCTCCAGTTCATATGGTAGTTTCCACCGCACTTGTCTTTGGCAAAAAAATCCTCTTCAAGACCCAAAAAAGCTATCTTCGCTTGGATTTTTAGCTGATATCCCCTCACCCCATCATCTTAAACCTTTATTCCAGAGCCGGATCTATCCATTCTTGGATCACTGTGCATTTTCCTCGATTGACATGAGTCTATAATATTCGTATACTTTGGAACACTACCGACTAAAAAGATCGGTTTTATAAACATGAAGTCATTAACCAAGCCTGACCAACCCAAGACGCGGCTCTCGCGTCTCACCTCCAACCGTGCGGTGATGTTTCTGTTGGCGCTCCTGGCCGGTCTGGCGCTCTGGCAGCTGCTCTATGCCCTTTTGGACCTGCCCAAATTCATCCTGCCAGGTCCTGCCGCGGTCTGGCAAAAGTTTATCCAGACCCTGCAAAGCGGTCTGCTCTGGCGACATTTTTCCTACACGTTAATGGAAGTGCTGCTTGGTCTGCTGATCGGCAGCCTGTTGGCTTCAGTTCTGGGCTATTGGCTCTCCAAATCCCCCAGGCTTGAACACTTCCTCTCTCCCTACCTGGTAGCCAGCCAATCGGTGCCGGTGGTCGCCATCGCGCCCCTGCTGGTCATCTGGTTCGGCCCGGGGTTGTTTTCAAAGGTTCTGATTTGTTCGCTGGTGGTGTTCTTCCCCGTGCTGGTCAACACCCTGGTTGGTCTGCGCGAGGTGCCGCAGGACCTGCATGAATTGATGCGCTCGCTGCAGGCTACGCCCACCCAAACCCTGCGCTACCTGGAATTTCCTGCCAGCCTGCCTATTTTCCTGGGGGGACTGCGCGTCGGCGCCACCCTCTCGGTCATTGGCGCCATTGTGGGCGAGCTGGTCGGCTCAGACCGCGGACTGGGCTTTCTGATTAATGTCGGCCGCGGTCAATACGACACTGCTCTGGTGTTCGTCGCCGTGCTGACCCTGATGATCATGGCTTCCTCATTATATGGTCTCATCCTGGCGCTTGAATCACGCTTGCTTTCCTGGCAAACCTGGCGTCAGGATGCTTGAAATGGTATTGGAGAATATTAAATGAAACGGATCATACCAGTTTTGCTGCTTCTATCCTTGTTGCTATCTGCCTGTCAGTCTGGCACAAACCCGACCGCTTCCGGTCTGACCGAAGTCACGTTGAACCTGACTTACATCCCCAATGTGCAGTTCGCGCCCTTCTACGTAGCGCTGGAAAAAGGGTATTACCGGGAGGAAGGTTTGAACGTAACCTTGAATTACGGCAACGAATCCGACCTGATTGCCCTGGTCGGCTCAGGCAACCAGCAATTCATGACTGCCTCTGGAGAACAGGTCCTATTGGGACGCGCCCAGGGGCTACCGGTGGTGTCGGTACTGGATTGGTACAAGGACTACCCGGTCGGGATTGTTTCGCTGGCTGAAGCCGACATCATAACCCCGCAGGATCTGAAGGGCAAATCTATCGGTTTGCCTGGTCTTTATGGCGCCAACTACATCGGTTTCGAGGCGCTTGCCAACCAGGCCGGGTTGAAAGACACCGATTACACCCTCCAGTCGATCGGTTACACCCAGGTTGAGTCGCTGGTAACCGGGAGTGTGGACGCGGCGGTGATCTATCTTGCCAATGAACCGGTGCAGTTGAGGGCCGCGGGGCACGAAATCAACGTCATGCGGGTGGCGGATTACCTGGAGTTGGTGGGTAATGGGCTGGTAACCAACGAAGAAACCATTGCTGAGGATCCCGAACTCGTACGCGCGATGGTGAATGTCATGTGGCGCGGAATCGAATTTACCATTCAAAACCCCGATGAGACCTATCAAATCTGTATGAAATACATCGACAACCTTGCCAGCGCTGATGAAGCCGTCCAAAAACAGGTGCTGCTCGAGTCCACCAAGTTGTGGTACGCCGAGCCCCCCAAACAAGACAACCTGGCGCGTTGGGAGAATATGCAGCAGCTTTTAATTCAAATCGGCTTGATCAGCCAGCCTATCGACCTGCAGGGAGCCTTCACGGATGCCTTTCTCCCCTGAGATTGCCCTGGATGTGCGCGGGTTGACCGTCAACTTTGTCGAAAATGACGGCAGCCTGGAGGTCTTGGATAACCTCTCGTTCGCGGTTGAGCAAAAGGCTTTTGTCTGTGTCATCGGACCTTCCGGCGGCGGCAAGAGCACCCTTCTGCGCACCCTGGGAGGTTTGCTCAAGCCGACCTCGGGAGAGATCCTCTTTCCGCAGCATGCCAGCCAGAACCAGCAGACCGGTCTGGTATTTCAAAAGCCCAATCTGATGCCCTGGCGCACCCTCTATGAAAACATCAGCCTGCCGCTGGAACTGGCAAGCAAACCCAAAGCCGAGATAAACCGCATCACCGCGGAAATGATTGAACTGGTGGGTTTGAGCGGCTTTGAAAAGAGCTACCCCCACGAACTTTCCGGCGGTATGGCACAGCGGGTGGCAATTGCCCGTTCCCTGGTGCAGGACCCGGAAATATTGCTGCTGGATGAACCCTTTGGACAGTTAGACGCGCTCACCCGTGAACGCATGGGCGAGGAACTGCTGCGGATCTGGGGTGAAAAGCGCAAGACGGTCTTAATGGTCACTCATTCCATCCCGGAAGCTATTTATCTGGCAGACCGGGTCTTGGTCATGACCAGCCGCCCGGCGCAGATCAGCCTGGATATGCCGATTGGTTTGTCAAGACCACGCCGGCAGGAGGTGCGCTATACCCCGGAATTTGGGCACCTTTCCCAGCTGGTTCACGAACGGCTCTCGCAGAACGAACTCGGTTGTGGTGTCTGAGCCTCCCCGTGCCAGTGCCCCCATCTTTGTTTGTGTTGGTGTCCGGTCTCATAGTAGGGTGCAATTTTCTTATGATTGCACCAATGCTGAAGTCTGTCATTAGTGAGTGAAGCGAAGAATTTGGCATTCGTCTATGACAAAATAACACACGAAATTCCTTCGTCGCTTGCGCTCCACAAGAATAACATGCTGGAGTCCCCTTCATCGTCTGCACCAGTCTCCTGAGTGCAAAGCCTCCCGTTGGGACCGCAGGTCTCCAATCCCCGATTGATGCGTGGAGATAAGGCTCGCCTCATCTCATCTCCACCAGACATTTTGCGCTGGTGTTCTCTCGTCATTTGTAGGGTGCAATTTTCTTTTGATTGTACGAAAACCGTTACCTTCCTTGTTCACGCCGATCTTTTAACGGCACACGGTAGCTGATTGAAGGTCTCCGGTGTCATGGGGATTCACAAGATTAACTGAGAGATCGCCACGCTGCGCTCGCCTACTCTGAAAAATCATTCGCGCTGCACTCCATTTCGGGCTTTTTTCCATTACAATACAGGCATGCTGCTCATCTACAACACTTCCCAACTGCTTACCCTTTCCGGCGGACCGCAACGCGGGCATGCGCTCGGCACCCTCAACCCCATCGAAAACGGCGCCGTTCTGATTGATGG
>JBAQMM010000048.1:0-2002 GCA_049302815.1 Anaerolineaceae bacterium
GTTTGGGGGTGGGCAGGATGTGTCCATAGGTGGGGGAGCCGTGGTTGGGATCAAGCGGTCCGAAGCAGGCCAGACCGAGGCTGGCGATGGGTCCGAGCAAGCGGGATTGCTCGAGGAAGAAGGCAGCGGCGCGGGTGAGGGTCTCAGGAGGGGTGGTTGTGGGGAAGCGTATTTCCGCCAGGCTTTCGCCCATGGCGTCGCCCACCGCGCAGACAAATTTGGTTCCGCCGCCTTCAATTCCGCCAAATAAAAGTTTGGTCATATGATTCCTTTCTTACTTCATTACCATGCCGTACTGATCGATGTCCGCTGCCAAGAACCTCTCGCCGGGTTCAGGCTTGCCTCATCCGGATCGTTGTTGTTTGATTAACGGAATGGGCCACCGGCGTGAACCAAGTTGTAGGTCACACACTGCATAGCGTGTGTGACATGTCCAGCGGGACGCCGGACATGCATAGCGGTTGTATCCTGTTCTTTCGTAAGGGCGGCTCATGAGTCACCCTTACACCCGCCGGTCTCCGATCCGAGATAGACAGGTAGGAATGAGGTTTTCCTTATCCGCGTCAAGTGGGCGCGTCTACTTTCAAATGAGGGCATACGTGTTTGACCGCAAAGGCTCCAACTCAGCACAGTTTATAGGTTGGAGCAATAGGTGATGCGGTTCCGGCGAGGGCGGAAGGGGCTTGCCCCTTCCCTACGATCACACTCTTATAGATGCTCCTTCCCCACGCCTGCGGTCTCACGGGCAAGCGTCTTCCCAATGTACGCGCCGTACTAATTTTACATGGCCTTGCGCAGCAGCCACAAATATTGGTAAGATGCTAGCGTAAACTTCCCGGCGTTGAAGGTTTGTCCATCCAACATGTTTAGCCAGCCTGTCGGGCTGGCTGGCAGGGCCAATTCCGCTGTCTGGTCACTTAGGTTATTCACCACCAATAAGCGTTCGTCCTGAAACTCGCGGCGGTAGGCAGCCACGGCGTTGGTGCCCAGATCCACCCAGGAAAAATCACCCCAGCCAAAGGTGGGATGGGTTTTGCGGACGGCGATCAAATGCCGGATGCGGTTGAGCAGCGAGCTGGGGTCGGCGCTCTGTTTCGCAACATTGACTTGCGCGTAGCCATATATATCATCCTGAATGACAGGTGCATACAATTTCACCATAGGAGCATCCGAGAAGCCAGCGTTTGGGCTGACATCCCACTGCATGGGGGTGCGCAGGCCGTTGCGGTCTTCCAGCCAGATGTCATCGCCCATGCCGATTTCATCCCCATAATATAGGAAGGGAGAGCCGCCCATGGTCAGCAGCAGGGAGTGCATCAGTAGGATTTTGCGCGGGTCGTTGCCCAATAGAGGCGCCAGGCGCCGCCTTATGCCCAGGTTGAGGTGCATGCGCGGCTCGGGGGCGTAAAGATCCCACATCCACTGGCGTTCTGAGGGCGTGACCATTTCCAAGGTCAGTTCGTCATGGCAGCGCAGAAAAGTGCCCCACTGGCAGGTTTCGGGCAGTTCAGGCGTGCGCGCCATGATCTCGACGATGGGCGTGCGGTCGGCTTTTGCCAGCGCCATGTACAGGCGCGGCATGAGTGGGAAGTGGAAGTTCATGTGCATTTCATCACCGTTGCCAAAATAGTGGATCACGTCTTCAGGCCATTGGTTGGCTTCCGAGAGCAGCATGGTCCCGGGGGCATAGGCATCCACGAAAGCGCGCAGGCGCTTCAGAAAGGCGTGCGTCTCGGGCAGGTTTTCGCAGTTGGTGCCCTCCCGTTCGAACAAGTAGGGCGGGGCGTCCACGCGGATGCCATCCACGCCCTGGTCGATCCAGAACTGGATGGTCTTTAAGATGGCACGCCGCACCGCGGGATTGTCATAGTTCAGATCAGGCTGGTGATAAAAGAAGCGGTGCCAGAAGTACTCCTTGCGCAGCGGGTCATACGTCCAGTTGGATTGTTCGCTGTCCAGGAAGATGATGCGGGCTTCCTTGTAGCGCTGATCGGTCTTGCTC
>JBAQMM010000049.1:0-2070 GCA_049302815.1 Anaerolineaceae bacterium
GAGGTGCTCACTCCACAGCCGCAGGGTCTCGCCATCCGCCACCGCGTCAGTGAAGCTGCTCACATGCCGGCGCAAACAAAAATCCAACGCGAAAGCACCTGCCCCAAACAACAAGACCACCACATGATCCTCAGGGAGGGTGGTCGTCAGGGCATCATCCAGCCCTTCAACCAAGTAGGACTTCCCCAAGAAGTGGTTGAGCTGCGTCAGGGCAGAGCGCACCGCCTCTTCCTGGCTTTCAACGGGTACAGCCAGGTTTTGGGGGTCCAGGAACTGTTGAGTCAGTCGGGCACTGATATCAGTCAGGTTGGTCATGCGTCCCTCCCAGCTTTGACTTCCGCCGGTCAGCCGGTGCCGAAGTGGGGTGCAGCAGGTGCTGGTATTCCGGCGGCGTGAAGGTTCGTTTATGTCCCTGTCGGTCCACCACTACCAGGCTGCCGTCCGAATGGATCGCGTAAGCCAAAGCGCCTGATCCAGCCAATGCACCCACAAAGGCTTCTATTTGTCTCGTACTCATCGTGATACCTCCAATTATTCCTAAAGCTTGTCGATTTTTACCTGGAAAACTCTCCAGGCAATGCGGGAATCGCTTCCCTGGGCTGTCCAGACGCAGCCGCGCGCGTCTCCCTTAGTTTCAGGTGGGCAGCGGATGACCGCTGCCCACCTGGTTTCCGGGGCTTATTCCCTGTGACTGCTCAAGCCGTCCTCCAGGGCGGTACCGAGGATGTATGCTACCAGTACAGAAAGGATCCCGGCTAATTCTTCCGCTTCGAGCGGAAAATCAGGCTTCCAAGCTTTCACCACCATCACGACCAAACCCATCAGAGCTGCCCAGAACTTGCGTGAGCTTAACAACACTTTCCATTTAGGCATTTTTCTCCTTTTCTTCTCTATTGATCAAGCGACGTTGCACTTATACAGCGGTCGGAAATCATTTACCCAGACTGCCAGGTAATGGCGTACTTTCAATCGGTGTTCATCGTTGCTGAAGACCGCCGGCGAAAGTTCATCCCCCGCCACAAAAATCTCGGGTGCCAGTCCAAAACGCTCCCCCACAAAGATGGCTGGCACCACCCGCGGGTCACAGACTGCTGCCCAATCCTTCAAGTCGGTCCATTCAGGCACCACCACGGGCACCGCGCTACCCTTCAGCACGTTATCATACACATAGCCAGTTTCCCGCACCAGCGCACCCGTGCAGATTTCCATGGCATTCTTCTGCAGCGCACGGGGAACCAGGATGAATTTCGGATTGATCGCCATCATCGGACCGAGCCCCAGCAATTCCGGGCTGTTTTTCACCAGCATGGGCTGTTGATAGACCTTGTCGCTGACCTGGTCCCAGCTTGTGCTGGAAAACGCGTCCGTGCCAAGGTTGGCATGCCCGCCGGCAGTGGTCACAAGGGTGGTATTAAAGAGCGCCCCGCCATCCGCCATGGTCGGACCAACGCCACCATTGACCGTGAAAATGCCCGACACCAGTTTGGAGATTTTCCGCATTCCCGCTGTGGCAAGTTCCCTTGCGTAGGCGCGCAACTTACGGGTTTCGTCCCGGTCAATCAGCTCCAGGGTCAGGGGGATATACCCGCCATACTTGGTAAAGCTGGCAGTTTCCGGCGAGTCCCCGATTTGCAGCTCGGTATAATTCCCGCCCTCCGCCACCTCCGGCAGGTCCCCCACCGTGCCAATCAAGGTGCCAGTGATATCATGAAGGCTGGTAAAGTGTTCCTGCACGGTGACATCCTTCCACCAGTCATAGCCGGCTTTGCCTAGTTCCTCCCAGGTGTTGGTAACCAGTTTGTTGAGGGCATTCTTGACCAGACCGGTGAAATCGGCCGTGGTGGCAAGTTGGGCGCGCTGTGGGTGATAGCCGCCGTGCATTTCGTAATCGCCGGTGAGGGAAAGATACAATTCCCGGATACCTGAGAGCCTGGGGATTGCCGCGTTGCACAGGGATTTTTCGCGTGGGACGTTGAAAAGGTCGTCTACGGCTGCCTGCAGGCGTTCCGCCGGCTCGATCATGCCCTCAATGCGAGCTGGTCCGTTGACCGCCCGACCGTGATCCAACTC
>JBAQMM010000050.1:0-7480 GCA_049302815.1 Anaerolineaceae bacterium
ATGTTATGGAAGATCAGATTTCGTTATCCGATTATCGAGGATAACCTGTGTTGCTGGCATTTACATCCCACACATGCTCCGCTTGCCAAGAAATGTACCCTGCAAACGACCTGCGAAACCATCCTGAACCGGCTGCGCGTTACTTTGCTCTGCATCGTCTCTACAATGAAGATGAAGATTCCGCTGCTCGTATATCCACCAGGATTGAACTGCCCAGTTCTGAACTGGTAAACGGGCTGATTAATGTCCCGGAAGGACTGCATCCATACAACAAATGGCAGGGGGCGCACTGGGCTTTAGTGCAGCTGGCAGAAATTGGCTATCCTTACATCGATCCACGCTTGACCGATCTGCGGGACCGGGTCTATGCCTGGCTCTTCTCTGCCCACCATCAGAAGAGCATCCGGGCGGTTGAGAAGCGAACCAGACGCTGCGCCAGTCAGGAAGGCAATGCCCTTTTCAGTTCAGTCAGGTTGAATATCGTGGATGAGCGAACCCCCAGACTGGTGGAAGAATTGCTGGGCTGGCAGTGGCCGGACGGGGGCTGGAACTGCGACAAACGCCCCGAAGCTGTTCATTCTTCCTTTTGGGAGACCTGGACCCCCCTGCGCGCTTTAATCACCTGGCGGGAATATAGCGGCAGCACTCCAAGGCTCGATGAAGCCATTGACCGGGCTTGTGAAGTCTTTCTGACCAAGAATCTTTACTTGAGACAAAGCACAGGGGAGGTTATGCAGCCCGAATTTCTTCGCCTGCACCACCCATCCTATTGGAAATATGACATCCTGGTCGGTCTGGAATTAATGGAATCGGCTGGTAAACTGTCTGATCCGCGCTGCAAACAAGCCCTCGATCTGCTGGAGAGCAAGATGCTGCCAGACGGTGGTTTCCCGATGGAGGAACGTTATTTCCAGGCCAGTAACCCTGCGGGATACCATTACTCACCGGCGGATTGGGGTGGCATCTCGAAGCGCAAAGCGAATCCCTGGATAACCGTGCGGGCACTCGCCGTTCTGAAAGCTGCTGATAGGGTAACTCTGTAGACGTGGGGTTGTTACCCGACGCTGCCCAACTTATTCACGCAATATTTTTCAGCTTCAACCTGCAACCGTGAGGGTTTGTTTTCAGTCAGGCATCCAGGAACATGATACTGGGCGGTACCACCACGAACTGCCAGAGCGGAAATTCCTGGCAAAATCCGCTGCCATGGCGGCTTTCAAGAGTTCTTTTTTCAGCGACGGTGCTATCCCAAAAGATCTTGCACAGCCTGTTTGATCACAAAGCCAGCAGCAGAGCACCCAGAGTATCAGGTGCCTCCATCATAGGCATATGCCCAACGTCCGGAATGACCACCAACTTCGCATTAGCATTTACATCTGCCATTGCCCGGGAAGCCACTAACGGTATGATCATATCCTCTGCGCCTGCCACCACCAGAAGCGGGCAGCCCAGGTCTTGCAATACTTGCAAGCGTTCCGGACGATTGGCGATGGCAATTTGGGCATTTGCCAGGCCCTGCGCGCTGGTGCCTGATATCATCTGATGCGTGACAGATTGGATCTCTGCGTCTTTGGAAAGTTTTGGGCTTAAGCTATCCGCCAGCCTGGCACTACCAAATTTCATAATGCTCTCAGCATCCTGCCGGCGTTGGACTTGCTTTTCCGCAGCGTCTTTGCCGGCATTGGTCGCGATCATCGCCAGCCCTGCCAGCCGGTCAGCATGCTTTTCGGCGAAAGCCAGGGCAACATATCCGCCCATGGAATGCCCACCGAGAATCACCTTTTCCAGACCGAGAAGGTCCAGCAGGGCTGCCACATCCTCTGCCATCTGTTCAATCGATTGGTCTGCCTGACCCAATTCAGTCCTGCCCTGACCGCGCAGGTCAGGAGCAATGAACTGGATTTGTGACTCGAATAAATCCATCATCGGATGCCAGATGGTGTGATCCAGACCGACCCCGTGCAACAGGACGGCTGGCCTGCCCTTGCCTCTGACTTCTACTTCCATCCGCAAACTTGGAAGATTAACTTGCATCGTATGCTCCTTTCACCTTGTTCACTCGCAGATATTCAGCGACAAAAATCAGCGCGGTCTGGCGGTCTTTCACCTCTCCTGATGCCTGGGCTTCTTGCAACTCAGCTAATATTTTCCCCAAAAGCGGCCCCGGTTTAAGGTCAAAAATTGTCTGGATTTCATCGCCGTCCAGCCATTTGTCCGGTGCCACTACCGCTTCTCTGCGTGAAAACCAGGCCTCCAACAGGGCTATAACCGCATCAATCTCGTGCTGCCATTTTTCCATGGGCAGGGTATCTTCGTAAGCCGCCAGGATGTCTGCCAGGCTGATAAGTGCCACATCCACCCCTGCTTCCCCCAAGTCGCGGTAATACCGGTAGATGGCGCGATCGCTCAAAACATTGGCAGATTTGTTGTAAAAATGTACACGCATGTGCTGGGATACCAGGGTGCTCAAATAAGCCACTTCTTCATGCCCAAGCATCAAAGCCTGTGCCCGCGCCAATACCACACCGCTGCCGGTCTGATCGTGACCGTAAAAGTGGTAACGACCGTCCTCACTCCGGGTCTGGGTAAGCGGTTTGCCGACGTCGTGATACAGGGCTGCCAAATAGAACAGGCTCTTCCTGGGGCGTTTCGCCTGGATTGGGCGGTTGAAATGGACCTCCAGCCGGCTTAAGTATGGGGCTAATTTAGGCCGCAGCACTCCCCAAAAAACATTGGAACTTTCCGCGGTTCCCAGCTCGCCCATCCCCAGGATTATTTCCAGGTACTCAATCACCTTAAGGGTATGTTCCCAAAGCGAATGCACGTGCGGCTTGAGGGCTGGGACTGCCTGCACTTCCTGCAGCTCCGGGAAAATTTGGGTAAGGCTGCCCAGATCGTCCAGCAATGTAAAGGCGCACCAGACGTTGGGTAGGTCCAATATCTTGAAAAGCTCATCCCGAATCCGTTCCCCGGAGACTCGGGCAAGTTCCGGTGCTGATTGTCGGATTAACAGACCGGTTTCCGGTTCAATCTCCAGGTCATAAGCAAGCTTTAGCCGCGCGCCGCGCAGCACGCGCAGAGGATCCAACTGCATGGACGCAGCAGAAGCCGCTCTCAAGCGCCTCTCTCGCAGGTCTTGTTGACCGTTCAAAAGGTCAATCACCTGGTCCGGCTGGTCCAGATCAATCACCAGCGTGTTTATGGTGAAATCGCGATTGCTGAGATCCTCTTTCAGCGAATTTCCCACAAAACTGACAAAATCCAGGATGAGCTCATCCTCACTGCCCTGGTTAAGGATCAAGCGTGCGGTTTGGCGTTCGTCATCCAAGGTAAAGCCAACCGCGCCAAGCTTTTTCTTGACCCGCTGCGCCAGTTGGAGCGATTGACTGGGGCAAACAAAATCGAAATCCTTTACCGGCTTCCCCAGGATCAGATCGCGAACCGCTCCCCCCACCAGATAAACCGGCAGATCAGGCGGCTTGCAGACGTTAATGGCTTCAATGACCCGCCAGGCTTCGCTACTAAACAGGAGGTTCATATTCGTTTAAATTAACCGTACCGATGAATGGCAAATTCCGGTAATACTCGTCCATATCCAGCCCGTAACCGAACACGAACTGGTCACCAATCGGGAAACCCCTGTAGCGGATAGGCACTTCGACTTCACGCCGTGAGACTTTGTCCAGGAGTGTGCAGACGTATAACGAAGCCGGGTCGCGGATTTTCAGCAGATCGATCACCGATGCCAGGGTATGCCCGCTGTCGATGATATCCTCGACGATCAAGACATGCCGGCCGGTGATGCTGGTGTTCAGGTCAAGTGTGATGCGCACATCCCCTGAAGAGCGCCTGGCACCCGAACCATAGGAGGATACTGCCATGAATTCGATTGCCAATGGCACCGAGATGCGCCGGATCAGATCGGTCATAAACATCACACCACCCCTGAGAATGCAAATGATCAATAGTTCCTTGCCGGCATAGTCCGTGGAAATTTCCTGTCCCAATGCTGTAATGCGGGCTTGAAGAACATCTTCAGGAATGAGTATCTCGTCCAAAAAATCTTGATAAGGCTGCATGGAAATTCCTTTCAATCTCGGGGAACCTGGTGGCAGCGGCGGCAGCGCGCCTCGTACATTTCGGAAGCACCGACGATCACAATTGGGTCGTTATAGTGGGCAGGTTGTCCGTTGACCAGCCGCTGCGTCCGGCTGGCAGTCTCCCCGCACATCATGCAAATGGCATTGAGTTTATCCACATACTCCGCCTTGGCGATCAGGGTTGGCATGCAGCCAAACGGTTCACCCCGAAAGTCGGTATCCAGTCCGGTCACGATGACCCGGATACCGCAATCTGCCAATTGGTTGACAACATCCACAATGCCGTCGTCAAAAAACTGCGCTTCATCAATCCCCACCACCGTCACATCCGGATCGAGTTTTTTCAAGATTTCGGGTGAAGATTCAATGGGCTGTGCTTCAAAATCCACCCCGGAGTGGGAAGTGACCTTGCTGTAGGCATAGCGGTTGTCAATAATCGGCTTAAAGACCTGAACCTTTTGCCTGGCGATGGTCGCCCGCCGCAGACGGCGGATGAGTTCCTCGGTCTTTCCGCAAAACATGGAGCCGGTAATCACTTCAACTGAGCCAAATTGATGCTTCATAATACCTCCAGATAATAGAACAGGCAGGTGGTGGACCTGCCTGTTAAGTGTAACGGAAAAACAGTACTTTGTGAATTAGACTTCGATTTCAGCCGCGGCAGCTGGGAGTTCGTAGCCCAATTGGCGCAGTTGTTTCTTCAGGTCAATCAAAGATTTACGGCCGAAGCCTTCGATATCGAGCAGGGCTTTTTCGCCGCCTTCAAGACGGGTAATGACATCACCAACGGTGGTAATTTCTGCCTTTTCCAGGGCTGCAATCGCCTTGGAGGTGAGCTTGAGCTCGGAAATCGGACGGGTAAGCGAGGTCTTGGATTCAGACTGAGCCTTCAAATCCGCCACATATTCCTGGCGAATCTGCAGCCGCTTGTAGAAACGATCCACCTGACCTTCACGGTCCAGGAGACGAGCCTGTTGACCCGTGTAGAAAGGATGACAGTTGGAGCAGACTTCGGTACGAATTTCCGGGACAGTCGAGCCGGTTGTCCAGGTGGCACCGCAGGAGGCACAGGTGACTTTCGCCTGTGAATAATATTTAGGTTGAATCTTTGTTTTCATGTTTAGCCTTTCAGTTGCCGCTCTCGTTCTGAGTTTCGACTACATGAACTTTTTTGCGGCCGTTGGGAAGCGTTTCATATTGCACAAAACCTTCCATGGTGGCAAAGAGCGTGTAATCACGCCCACAGCCCACGTTCCATCCAGGATGAACCTTGGTTCCATGCTGACGAACCAGGATGTTTCCGCTGATTACGTGTTCGCCACCGAATTTTTTAATGCCAAGTCGTTGACCATGGCTGTCTCGACCATTGCGGGATGACCCGCCGCCTTTTTTATGTGCCATCTTGCCTACTCCATCAAAATTGAATCCACCAGCAACCTGGTGTATTGCTGGCGATGCCCGGTGTGTCGGCGATAATGAATCTTGGGTTTGTACTTGAATACCAGGATCTTTTCGCCTTTAATCTGATCCACAACTTTGGTTTTTAGACTGGCGCCCTTGACATTGGGGGAACCTACCTCAATATGGTCGCCATCGACAATCAACAGAACTGAATCGAGGGTGACTTCATCACCGATTTTTGCGGGAAGAAGGTCAACCGTAAGGGTCTTGCCTTCCTCGGCACGGTACTGCTTACCGCCCGCTTCAACTATTGCATATTTCATATTCTCTCCAATCTTCACTTAACCACTCTTCGCGCGTGCAACCGCTCGATAGCGGGAAAGTTGGTCCACACAATTAACCCCAGCCAACCACCGCCGGGGTAACGAAACACCATTATACATAGAGTAATGAAGGCTGTCAAGCGAAAATCCAGAGAGTGTTGAAAAACGTCATTAGCGAGCCTTCGGCGAAGCAATCTTAGGTTTTGGAAAATGAGATCGCTATACTGTGTTTTTGCGGGTTGCGTCCCTCGTCCACTCGGTGTACCCCGCTCCGCTCTGCGTGCCTCCGGTGATGCGTCCCTTGAAATGGGAATGACACGAAAGGTTTTTCAACACCCCCAATCCAGCAATTCTCAATATGAATTTGTCAAAGTTCATCCAAAGCAATTTTCGTAAATCAAGCAACCACTGACAAGACTTATTTCATATAAACGGACCAAACAGTTTGAAAAATGCTTCGTTTGAGCGAAAGAGATAGGAATATTGAGGCAATGCTGCCAGAATTCCCAAAGAGCTTTTCAACATTGAGAATTGCTGGCGAAAATCCAACGAGGTTGTGGAATTGAAGTATGATCACAATCCCGGAGGAATTTGCGCCAGGGAATAGGCGGCGAAGGTGTTTCCTCAATCATTAACACCTACGCACGATATGAGGGCACCGCAGGCTCCTCGATTGGCTTGGATGCCCTCTCATGCCAGAGGTAAACAATATTTATCGTGTGATCAGCGGCAGGTAGAGCGTGTACTCCTCACCTAACAGCGCGAACTCGCTCAGATGACAAATGGGCAGGCTCAACCAGTTTTCTGCCAGGTTGCGCGTGTATTCACCACCATCGCAGGTCGTCACCGCGTCCAGCCAGGCAGATTGTGTTTCATCCCAGTAATACAAGATCAGGCTGTCTTCTGGGATGAGACCCAGGCTCTCCTCATCATAAGATATGGTTATTACCGACGGTTGCGCAAATGCGGTCACCGGCCCTATTGCATCCCAGGCGGTCAATTCAAAGCTATTGCCGGCAAAGTCCAAACTGCCGGTGGCCTGGCTTGGGGTTGGCTGGGGGTCAAACAGGAAGGTCACCTCCCCGCTGACTGCATCTGGAGGAATAGTGATTTCGGTATTCTCATCATGCGAAATGATCGTGCCGCCACTCTCACCTTGGATGACCACTTCCACGGCTTGCGTCAGGTACCAATCCGGATCCTTGATGGCAAGGAAGTTCGCGGGTGGTTCAGGCGCAGGTACATTGAGGTGGTTGTAGCCAAGATCTAGTTGATAATTTCCATTACAGGGATAGTTATAATCATCCGGACCGCACAAGTTGACCAAGTTGGTGAAGCTGGCGGGGACATCCCCTGAAAGTGTGTTGTTACTCAAATCCAAACTTTTCAAGCCCAGCAGATTGCCCAATTCGGTTGGGATTGCCCCGCCCAGTTGGTTGTCATACAGAGAGAGCTCCCGCAGGTTGGTGAGGCTGCCCAATTCGGTTGGGATTGAACCGCTCAGCTGGTTGCTATACAGCTCGAGATACCACAGGCGGGTGAGGTTGCCCAATTCGGTTGGGATTGCCCCGCTCAGCTGGTTGTCAGACAGCCAGAGCTCCCGCAGGTTGGTGAGTTGTCCCAATTCGGCTGGGATTGCCCCGCTCAGCTGGTTGC
>JBAQMM010000051.1:0-5195 GCA_049302815.1 Anaerolineaceae bacterium
TGATTGGGGCGCGCCTGAGCCTTTCGGTTCACTTTGCGCTTGAGAATAATTCTTAAAAATTTGCATCAGACGATCGCTCTGATTATGCTATACTTTAATTATGGGAGTTGAGCTGACCGATCAATCCAATCAAGTTCAACGTCCGATAAAGCCGCTGCTTTCATACCCGGCGTTATCGCTCAACACTCCTGAGATTTTTCCTACTTCTGCAGGCTTCTCCTTTTTTGTCCATTTAGCACCCGCCCGCCCTGTCAAACAGGAGTCCGCAGATGCCTGAGCTGACCCTGAATGACCTGGTGGCATTGGGAATAGTGTTGATCGCCTTGGTGGTGCTGCTGATAAACCTGGTGGCGCACCGTACGGGACCTTTTCGTGATTTGCGCAAGGTAGCTGCCTTTGACCAGGTGGAATCCCTCATGCACGAATCGGCTGAAAAAGGGCAGCGCCTGGTCATTGGGCTTGGACCGAACTTGGCTGATCAGGCTCCATCCGTAGCCGGATTGAACGGTCTGCCTATTCTGAAGGTGATTTCCAGGCGCTCGGTCTTCAATGATCAACCCAGCCAGGCAGTCAGCGGGGATGGTTCACTTGCCTGCCTCAGCCAGATGATCGTTAGGGGTGCCTACCAAAATGCCCTGGCACCGGAACTATTCAAGCCGGATTATGGTCTGCTGGCAGGTTCCACGCCGTATTCCCACCTGGCGGGTTTACTTCCAGATATCAACCATCGCGCCAACGCGGGCGTGATCCTGTGCGGTCAGTTCCGTCCGGAAACCATCCTGGCGCTTGACCTGGCAGAACGAAAAAATATGCCCATGATTGCCATGAGCGATTCCCTCTCTGCCCAGGCGGTATTCTTCGCCAGTTCCGCAGTGGTGTGCCTGGGCGAGGATTACTTCTCTTCAGGGGAGACACTTCGGCACTCCCCCGCGACTGCCGCGTCCTTGCGCACGCAGGATGCATTAAGGGTGTTGATCACTCTCGGCTTGTTGGTGGGGGCGGTGCTTAAGATAGCCGGGGTGCTGCCGTGAAGAAAACCCTGCCTGTCATTGTTGCCATTGCAACCGGCTTGTTTGTGCTGCTTGCGCTGCTGCTCCAACCCACTTTGGGCGGCTTCCTGGAGATTCTGCTTAACTGGGCAATCATCGTTGCCAGCATGGCAGCCCTGGTTGCCATTGCCACGCTGATGCTGACGCATTGGCGGCGCATCGTGCAGGGAAAGAAAGGTTTCATCTACAGCATTGTCCTGCTGGCGGCGTTCCTGATCAGTTTTGTGGGCGGCGTTTTGCTTGGGGTGGATAATCCTGGTTATCTTAAATGGATTGCCTCAATCCAGGTGCCCCTGGAAGTCAGTCTGTTGGGTCTGGCAGCCCTGGTGATGACCAGCGCGGCAGTGCAGGTGTTTCGTAGCCGGGGCTGGTCACCTATGACCGTCTCATTTGGCATCAGCGTATTGGTATTCCTAGTCCTGTCGCTGGGTATTCTGCAAGCCTTACAGATTCCACAATTGGATCTGGTAATTGGTTACCTGCAAAAGCTGCCGGTCATTGGGGCGCGCGGGTTGCTGATCGGCATTGCCATCGGCGCGCTCTTAATGGGGCTGCGGGTCTTGTTTGGCATGGAAAGGCCTTACGGTGACTAAATGCCTGACGAGATGATCATCTGCCCGCATTGTGGTGAAGAAAACCTGCCCCAGGCAACGCGCTGCGTCCACTGCGGATTGGATTTGGAGCAATTATTTACGATTGAAGGCATCGGAGAGACGCTGGCTGGCATGCCTGATTTTCTCGATGATGACCAGGATTCCCTTCCTGAAGTCTTGCGCGAACTGCGCCGGGAAGAAGAGCGCATGAATGCTCCAGAGGAACCCGCCGCCCCTCCCAGCCGCATGGAAGAAAACAGGCAGGATGGCAACCCCTCAGCCCTGAGTGAAAACCAGGATGCGCAGGATGCAGAAGACAAAGAGGATGTTCCGGAATGGCTGGAACGAATTCGGCAGCGCGCACAAGAGGAAATGGATTCCAGCGGTGAATTTGTCAAGAAAATAAACACCGTGGACGAAATCCGTGAAGCCGATGCACAATCCCAGGTGGACGGGGAATTTGTGGCCTGGATTGCCCGAATACGGGAACGTACCAGGCGTGAGAACATGCAAAACGCCCGACAGGTTGAAGAACCTCCTGAAGAGGAAGGTGTAGTTCCAGAATGGCTTCAACGTGTCCGCGATTTGCAGCCCAAACCTGAAGATGAGATCACCCAGGAACTGCCTACCGAAGAAACACTCGCGGATGAGAACTCAGATCTGCAATATTGGCAATCTGAATGGCAGGATCGTGACCTGACCGATGAGGAACTGGAGGCGCTGAAAGCCCAACTTGAAGGCAAAAAGGAACCAACGGAGCCGGTTGAGGTTTCGCCCGTGCAGAGGCTTCCCGGGGCCCAAGAGATCGCGGAACCTGTGCCTGACCTTGCTCCTGAAACAAACCTTCCCACCGATGGGCAGACCTCCATTACGATGGATGCGGCGCCCGCTTTACCAGCAGAAGAGGAAGCCCTCTCATCACCCTTTGAAACAGAACCCTCCCAGGCAGCACCCGAAGAAGAAACCCCGCAGGAACTGCCGGCTGAACCGATCTTGGAAGGAATGGGAATGGGATTGGGTCCGCTTGACCTGCCCGAAGAACCTGACGATGAACCCACCCCGACCGGCGATGTAACGCCGGATTTGCTGCTTTTACGCAGCCAGCGGGAACGGGCGGAGCTACTGAGGAACCTGGTGGGTGAAGAAGGTCGGCCGCTTTCCCTACTTAAAACCCAAAAGCCTTCCAAGTCTGGTTGGGCGCGTTTTGTGCTTGCCATGTTGTTGCTGGTGGCGCTGGTAGCCACTGTCATCATTGCCCCACCGCTCCCGCCCAGCGAAGCGATCAATCCAGCCCCCGCTCTGGCTTTCCAGGACGCCCTGGGCAAGTTGTCGCCCGGCGATCAGGTTCTGGTGGTGGTGGATTACCAGACAGCCACCAGCGTGGAACTGGAACAATTGGCTGTGCCGGTGATCCAATACCTGGAAGAAAAAAAGGTAATTTGGACGCCCTTGACTACCCATCCCAATGGGATCTGGCTTTCCCAGCAGCTTTTTGATCATGCCTCCATTGCTGATCCACCTGAAGTGATCTACCTCCCTGGGGCAAAATTGGGGCTATTAACCCTGGTATTGGAAGATCAACCAGCCGGATATTCCCCGCTGCTTTCAGGGGAGAGTGAAAGCCTGAAAGACTTTACAAACATTCTTCTGCTGGAAGATTCTGGCAGCGATGTGCAAAGTTGGATGGAACAGGTGGGACCCTGGCTGGATGGTGGTGAGTTCCTGGTACTCAGCAGCCATCAAGAAGCTGCCACGCTGCTTCCTTATTATGATTCGGGTCAGATATCCGGTTACCTGGCGGGCGTTGGTGATGCCCGTATTCTCCAGGATGAGTTGAAACAACCTGATGAGGACGCAACACCCTTCCGGGCATACCAGGTTGGGCTGCTGGTGATGGTGGCGGTGCTGCTGCTCGGTATGATCTCCAAAGCCGAGAAGGATTCCGATTCCCAGCACCAAAAGGATCGAAAGCCATGAATTCGTTGGATATTGCGCTTGGCTTCATCGGAATTGTTTTGACCGTCCTGGTCTTCAGTTACATCCTGGGTGATAACTTTTTCTTCCGCATTGCCCTGTACGTATTGGTGGGGGTATCCACTGGTTATACTGCCGCTGTGCTCATTTTCAAAGTCATCATTCCCCGCCTGATTACCCCGTTGCAGCAGGTGGGAACGCCGGCTTTTCTGCTCAGCCTGGTTCCCTTGATTTTGTGTGTGCTGCTTATTCTTATGCTGATCCCGCGCACGGTCAAAGCGGGCACGCTGCCCCTGGCGTTTCTGGTGGGTATCATCGCCGCCATCAGCATTGCCGGCATCAGCCGCGGTACCCTGGCACCCCAGCTTTTGAGCATCGTCAATCGCTTCAGCCCAACCCTGCTGCAGCAAGGCACGCAGCCGGATTGGGCAAAGATCGTCGAAGCGGTTGCCATCCTGCTGGGTGTCGTGGCTGTTTTATTCTTCTTCCAACACCAGACCTCCAGAAAGGCCTCTGACGGCAGCCGTGGTGGTTTGATTGAGGGACTCTCCAGCGTCGGGCAGATTTTTATTGGGATAACCTTTGGCATGTTGTTTGTGGGCTTTTACTCAACCGCTCTGACCGCCCTGATTTCCAGGATTACCTGGGTCAAAGACTTTTTGATTCAACTGTTTACGTCTTAGCACAAGGTGAATGTATTGGATAACAACACCTATCTCAGCATGGATATCGGCTCCCAACATACCCGGGCTTGGTTGTTTGACAACCGTTCCGGCAGTTATGAGATTTTGGGCAGTGCCACCGCGCAAACAACCCTGGCAGCCGGCACGGACATTCAAACCGGGGTGCTGATGGTGTTGGATCAAATCCAAAAGACCTCCGGCTATCAGTTATTGGATTATCAACAGCAGTTGATCATTGGGAAAAGCGAACCCGACCGGGGTGTGACGCGGGTTGGCTTGAGTCTTTCCGCGGGTCATCTCATCCGGACTGCCCTGGTGGGGGTATCAGATAGCTATTCGTTGGCAGCTTTGCGGCGCCTGGTAAATTTCTTCTACACGGAGGTCGTCCTTGAGGTCAATCTGCAGGACGATATCAATGCCACCGCGCAACTGGAAAAAATGATCAGCACGGACGTGGACCTGTATGTGGTTGCCGGGGGAATTGAAGGCGGCGCCACCCGATCGGTCAAAGCCGCCATTGATAATATTCGCATAGTCTATCAAAGCCTGCCGAAAGTGGTGAAGCCCCAAATCATCTTTGCCGGCAACAGCGAACTGGCAGAATATGCAGGCAAGGAATGGGACGCCGGGGAAGATTTCCACCTGGCTGGGAACATTCAGCCGGGAATCGGAAAGGAATCCCTCTCGGTGGCTTGGCTTGCCATGCTGGAGGCTTTCGCGCGCATCCGCACCCAGCAGATTCACGGCCTGGCTGATCTGCAAGCCAAATGCGGCACCAAAGTGATCCCGACCGCTTTTGCCATGGGGCGTATCGTGCGTCTGCTTGACCAGATCAACCCAGCAGGGAAAGGCGTCCTGGCGCTGGACGTGGGCAGCGGGTCCACCACGCTGATGGC
>JBAQMM010000052.1:0-7486 GCA_049302815.1 Anaerolineaceae bacterium
CGGCTGGAAGCGGCGTGCCAGGACCCAATCCTGCAGAACGGAGGTGTCGTCGAAGATGGCGCGTTCCAGGCGGATTTCCCCACCGCAATTAATCAACAGACGATAGGTGCCCATCTCGCTGAAGCGCCAGAAGATGAGTCCGAAATAATCCCCCGCGGAACACATCTCCACATCCACTGTGATCTCCAGGTAGAATTCCGAAGGCAGGGTCTGGGTGCTCAGGCTGGTCAGATCCGCTTCGCCGCCTGCCACCGCCAGGGAAAGGTTGTTCTCTCCAAAGGCAACATTGCCTGCCGGGCTGCTGCTGGCCTCCCACTGGGATTCATTACTAAAGTCATCCGTAAAAAGGATCTCGCCCGCGGCAGGGGGCGTCAGGTCGCTTAGAGGGTTGGGTGTGGCAGTGGAATACTTGAGGGTGGGGGTGAGGGTGGGTGGGAACCAGTCAATGGTGGCTGAAGGGATGGGAGTTTCGGTCGCCGTGGGTGAAGGCTGGGGGGGTGTGGGAGTGGAATCAGGCTGGCAGGCAGCCAGGGTTATCAAAAGCAACTGGCACAGTAAAACAACCAAACAGGTTCGAAGCTTAACAGAAACTCTCATGGCATCTATTGTACCCAAAAGCCAGCCGGCTGCCCCGTTATTCTTGAGCGGAAGTATAACCTCATTCCGGGAG
Organism: Anaerolineaceae bacterium; assembly: GCA_049302815.1. GTDB lineage: Bacteria > Chloroflexota > Anaerolineae > Anaerolineales > Anaerolineaceae > Mesolinea. The sequence goes on from JBAQMM010000052.1 coordinate 671, forward strand.
GGCTTTTGTCAGCGCTGAACAAACTTGAACTTAAATCATAAACTCTCTCCTTCAGAAAAGATTCATTACAGAGATAATCAATCCTGCATTCTTCTTATTACCTGCCATTTTGAGTAAAAGATTTGTCCGTGACACCATAGAATAACAAACTGGGTATAATGTGAATATGAATGAGAGGCTAAGATGAAAAATATACGCAAATTTCTACTTCCCTTGTCTGTCCTTGCCATTTGTCTGGGCGTTGGAATTCTTGCCTTGTCCACCATTAACTTCTCACCTGTCCAGGCTCAGGCAGTCTACCAGACTCCGACCCCGGATGCGGAAGGAAGGATCTACTATACAGTTGAGGAAAACGATAACTGCACGCGAGTCTTTTTGCTGACCAACGTCCCCATCGACGAGATCATTCGGCTAAACGGTCTGGATGATGATTGCACGTTGATAACCGGCACAAAAATCCTGCTTGGCACGGTGGAAGCGCCCTCCCTGACCGAAACTGCCATGCCTACTGCCACGATCGCCCCGGAACTGATCACTCCCACCCCCACGCCGGCGCCCGGTTTTGCCAAGGTCTGCGTCGTGCTGTTCAACGACCTGGACGGAACCGGCATGCGCACGGAAGGTGAAACTTACCTGTATGGCGGCGTGGTCAGCCTGAACGACCGTCTTGGCAAGGTCTCCCTGACCGGCAATACCGTGGCTGGCAACCCGGATGAAGTCGACCCGCTGTGTTTTGAGGATATTCCTGAAGGCAGTTACAACATCACTGTTGCCATCCCGGATGGTTTCAACGCCACCACCATCACGAACTACCCGCTGGATGTCAAAGCCGGCGAGCAGGCCACCGTGGACTTTGGCGCGCAAGTTGCCACTGCTGCCCCTGAGGAAGCAACCGCATCAACCGGGCGCTCACCGGTGCTCGGCATCGTCGGGCTGGTGATTCTGGTGGCAGGTTTGGTGCTGGGCTTCTCCCTGTGGCGTCAGCGCAAAGTTTAGCCTGTCCATCGGATCCAGTTCAAGCAAAACGGAGGTAAACACCTCCGTTTTTATTACCCTTTCCTCCGACCTTGCACCTGCTGTTCACTCAAAAACGAACAACTCCTCAATTGGAGTTCGAACTTCACGGGATAGGTCCATTGCCAGTTTAAGCGAGGGGTTATATCGGGCTGCCTCCAACCGAACGATAGTTTCTCTTCTTACATGTACCAGGTTTGCCAGTTCGTCCTGAGTGAGGCCCGCCATTTGGCGGTATCTGCGCAGGTTACAGGTAAAACCAGTTTGAGCATGATTTTCATTTTGCATGTTACTTGTTCTCAAAATGATAAAAACTTATGGCGTAGACCAGCAAGGTTGTTGAATAGGACAGGGTGCTAATCGCGATTAATAGTTCCTTGCTGTAAAAGGATGTCATTGCCAGCAACCAGACAATTACCAAACCCGCCAATGGCACCTTGAATGCCAGGTTACGCGCTTTTCGTTCATTTTCCAGATAGCGCTCATCCACCATCTCGGAATCAATTTTTTCCAGGAAGAAATAACTGAAGAAGGAGAAAAATGAGAAGTAGGAGAGCACAGCCGGATTATGCGAGATAAAATATCCAAAGCCAGCAAACCCAAATAGCCCAAATAGGCTCGCCCACCGTAATACTTTTTTATTCCTAATTCTTGACATCTCATGCCTCCTAATATGTGATGTAATTGTCACTTATTGTGATAATAATATCACATTAACTCTTGGCTGTCAAGGATAAGAGATCACTTGATCACTTTTTGCAGTCATCGGTTGAGCCACTCAGTTTATCCCCGCCGCTGTTTCAGCCAGATGTCTGTTTCGGTGTGATAGCCAACATGTTCCCAGAATCCTGGCCGGTCCTGCGTGCTGAATTCCAACCCGCGCAGCCACTTGGCGCCTTTCCACCGGGAAACATCCTTCAGGGCTTTCCTGCCTGGGATCGCGCCAGCCCGTTTCCCAATGCTTGACCGCCGAAAGGAGAAATAAAACAGCCGACTCGACTGTGAGCCGGCTGTTCTGGTTGTGTTCCCGGACCCGGAGATCTAGTTGAGTTTCAAAGGAGTGGTCAGGCAGGTATCGCTATCGGCAAATGTAGAAATGGCAGACTCAGCTGTCTTTCCTGAATAATCCACCTGAACGGTGGCATCAACATCGCGTGGAAGCCAAACGCCAATAAAACCGTTTGCCATGGTTGTCAGATCGGAATCAACCAAAACATTGCCATTGGATTCGGCTATGGTTACGTGCACAGCTTTATTCACCAGTTCTCCCCGGCATGAACTAAGGCTGTGGAACGCGCAAGGGTGGGTCGTTTCAAGGTAAGGCGCGAAAGAAAGATAGAACGAATCCTTGGGAAGGTCAATATTGATGGTAGATTCTGAATCGCTCAGGGTCAGTTGTTCACCGGTGATGCTCGCTTGCAGGTCTGCTGATTCATCCACGGAGCTATCCAAACGGTAGACGATCTCTTTGGTGTCAAGGCCTTGCAGACCGTATTTTTCAAGGAAGGCATCTGCATTGGACTGGTTTCCCTGACCGACCGCGACCACAATCGCGATAAGTACGACAACCGCCACAATCAAAGGAATACTTCGATTTCTTTTCATTTTTCTCCTAAAAGTGCGTAATTGACTAATGTTATATGATTAATAACCTAATAACAATAACTCGTCAATATAATACAATGTACACAAAAACATTGAAGGAACAGGATTCCCTCCACAGGCAATGTACAAACACATTCCCTTAACGTCTCCCAAATCAGTTAATTGCGATAACCTTTCATCAGAAACAACAGGTGTGAAAATACATTAATTGCAAAGCGGCAGGCCGTTTCCAACGCATACCCCCTGAGCCTGTTCCCAGTTACACTCGGCTATGTGCATACCCCGCGGACCCTTCCCTGCCGGCTTTAGCGGAACGCTTGTATTCCCTCAGTCCCCCGCGCGGCGCTGTTCCAGCCAGATGTCCGCCTCGTTGTGATAGCCAGCACGTTCCCAGAAGCCCGGCCGGTCCTGTGCGCTGAATTCCAACCCACGCAGCCACTTGGCGCCCTTCCACAGGTAGACGTCCTTCAGGTCTTCCCTGCCTGGGATGGCACCTGCCACTCCCCGCAGTGGGAAGCCGTGTTCCGGGCTGAGCGGCTTGCCATCGTAATGGGTCGCCAGCAAAAAGTTATCCGACTGGGCGACCTCCAGCGGCAGGTTGGCGGTAAAACCAAATTCAGCATGCTGGATCACAAACCTAGCGTCAACAGTGGGAACCACCAGACCCAGTTCTTTCAACGCCTTCAAGGAGATGCCTTCCCATGTGGTATCCAATTTGCTCCAGGTGGTGACGCAGTGAATATCCATGGTCACGCGGGTGCGCGGCAGGCTGCTAAACTCCTGCCAGCTGAGGGTCAGTGGTTTTTCCACCTCGCCCCACACCTTAAAGGTCCAGGTATCCGGGTGGAAGGACGGGATGGAACCATAATGCAAAACCGGGAAACGCGCCGTAAGCAGTTGACCGGGTGGAACCCGGCCGGGTTTGGGTGAATTGGAGTTATTTGCGTTCATTTTATTTCCTCATTCTTCGAGTGTGAAGATGCCGCCCGGTGGCAAGATTTCCACGCGGGTATTTGTTTCGCTTTCCACGCGTTGCTTCCAGGCCTGCGCGTCCTGTTTGAGCAAGGGGTAGGTGTTGTAGTGAATGGGGATGACCACGCGCGGCTGCAGCAGTCTTACCGCCCGCAAAGCGTCCTCCGGACCCATGGTGTAATTATCGCCAATCGGGACCGCAGCCAGGGTCAAACCTTCCTCGCCAATCAGGCGCATGTCCCCGAACAGACCTGTATCGCCAGCCAGGTAAATCTTAAGACCGGAATTAGTGGTTAACAGGAAACCACCCGGATTACCGCCGTTGCTGCCATCGGGCAGCCCAGAACCATGCAGTGCCTGGGTCATTTTGAGATAACCAAAGGGATAATGAAAGCCCCCGCCAAGATGTTGGGCGTGCACCTTCAGTCCCTTGTCAGAAAGCCAATCGCAAATTTCGGCATTGGAGATCAAAGTGGCACCGGTGCGTTTGGCAATGCTGATCGCATCGCCAACGTGATCCCCATGACCGTGTGTGATTAGGATGTACTCAGCCTGAACTTCCCCAGCCCTGACTTTGGCTGCCGGGTTGCCGGTAAAATACGGATCGACCAACAAGTGATATCCATCGGTGACCAATCCAATGGTCGCGTGACCATACCAGGTAAAAACAGTCTTCATGGCAGTTTCCTTTGTGTCTGCTACTGATTATACAATGCCGGCCTGGCTCCCATCCGAAAATGCTTGTACCGGAAGTTAAAATGCGTGCTTACTGCGGGTTGAGCCAGACGAACAGGGTTTCGTCCTCGCGATAAACATCCTGGCAGAGCAGCCGGGACTGCAGCAGCGGGAATTGCAGATGGTACAAGCCTTCCTGCCCCAATAGGTAAAAACCGTTGGAATCTTCCTGCCAGATGACCGCCTCAACCGCCTTCGTGCTCAGTTCCTGCAACCGCGAGCCATCCCCGGAGTACAGCCGGGCACCGTTTGCCCCCCATCCAATAATCCAGTTTCCATTGGGAGAGTGACTGATCCGCTTCTCTTCCGGCAGGCTGAGCACCGCTCCGTTCTCACCAAACTCCAACATGCCTGCGCTGTTGGACGCCAGGAAAAGCCCGGCTTCTGGCGAAAAGCTTAAATGGTCATACTCACCCGCCAGTAAAAGCTGAAAAGTGATCCCATAGTTGCTGGAAAAGTAGATCCCGGGGGTCTGCCCGTTCTGCCTGGCAGAGTCCGGGTCAACGTAAACCGCCATATCACCGGTCCCCGGATCCAGGGCGACTCGCTGAAAAACACCCGTGAAAATCACCCTGGGTTTACCGACCTCAACGTTGCTCAGCCGCAGGGTGGTACCGCCCTGTTCCGTCCGGGTATAAGTTACCAGGTGCAGCTCGCCAGTCCAACCCACAAATTCTTCCCCCAGCCCGGTGGCTTTCGGAACAAATAAATAGCGGGTGATGTTGTTGTCCGGCATGTTCAAGCCCGCCACCAGGGAGATTTCCCAATCGGTGGGAGTGTCATAAGAATCCACCTCCTGGAACACGATCCACTGGAGACCAGGTGACCAGAGTGGAGAAAAGTCCTGCTGGTAGCGCTGATCCAGGCGCTGGATCGAAAGATTCGCCGGCTTGTACAGGTAGATGTCACTGGACGGACCATCCAGGGCAGCCGGGAAAATCGCCATCCTGCCATCTTTAGACCAGCTGATTGCTTCCGGCTGCTGCACCGCGCGGAGCGCCATGGGAGGCTGGCGCCCATCCTGGTGGATGATGGCTCGCTGCAATTCCACTGAGAGGAGTGGCGTGACTTTTTCCACTGGCTCGAACGGGTCCTCCAGTTGGTAAAGTGCCAATTCGTCCAGAACCTCGATTGTGCCTGCCCGCACCAGCAGTCTGGCGCCATCGGGCGCCCTGCCCCCCAGCAGATCTCCCGGGTCCACCAGGGCTGGAAGGGCGATGGCAGTCAGAGTGCCGGTATCACGATCCAGGGCGTAAAGGGTGCTGCCAGCTTGGTTGGGGAAGACCAGCCAGGGTCCGTCTTCAGCCAGAGTGGGTTTGGTGATGGGCTTGGTGGGGGTGGGGATGGGTGGCAGATTGGGTTGTGTGGTTGGAATAGCAGCCTGGGTCAGACTTTCAACTGTTTGTGTTTGGGAGAATGCCGCAGCTGTCGCCGTTGGCACCCAGGCAACCGGGGTTGGTGCACTGAAACGACATGCCAGCGCCACAACGAGCAGGCTTACACTCAATAGGAACACCCTGCGTCTGGATTCCATATTCTAATCTTACCTTAATAATCCACCAGGATTCGCCAATGTTGACAGCAATTCTCAATATGGAAAAGCTTTTTGGGAATTCTGGTAAGCATTGCCTCAACATGCCTTTCCGGTGTACACAAAACCAGTGCACACCCTATAGATTTACGAAAATTACTTTGGATGAACTTTGACAAATTCAGATTGAGAATTGCTGCAATGTTGATACATTCCGCAAAAACGTCAATCAACATTTTCTGTGCAGGGTGCGGTCTGTTTTTGACCGCACCAACAAGCCTGTGGAATCCCTATTCTTCTCATGTTTGCGCCGGTCTCCTGAGTGCGAACCACATGACTTTATCACGTTTTGGTGCAATCTGCCGTAAAGTAGGCTCTACAACAATGTTGCTATTCCGGAATGATCCATCCTATCTTCTACAAAATCTCAAGTTTCGCCAATGAAGCCACCAGCGCCTTCAAGCCATAACCCTCAAAATAGACTTCCACGGTCTCATCCCCATGTTCTATCCGGCTGGTCTTGACCACCCCGCGCCCATATGTACTGTGGCGCACTTGCAACCCGGCATGGTACTTGGTCTTGGGCGGATCAGTGGGCTGCCTGGCAGCCGACATAAAAGCCGATGTCTCCCAGCGGCTGTACTCCGATCGGCCATTATGACTCAGGCGGCTGGGCAAACCGCGTGGACTGCCCTGGAGCAGATCCTCAGGCAGATCATCCAAAAAGCGCGAGGGTAAGGTTTCTTCATAGCTGCCATACAGACTGCGCCGGCGCTGAGCCCGGGTTAAGGTTAACTTCTTCCTGGCGCGGGTGATGCCAACGTAGAGCAGCCGGCGCTCTTCTGCCAGGGCTTCCGGGTCATCCTTGGAGCGGCTATGCGGCAGCAGCATCTCATCTAGCCCGGTGATGAAGACGTTGTCAAACTCGAGCCCCTTGGCGGCGTGCAGGGTCAGCATGG
>JBAQMM010000053.1:0-2531 GCA_049302815.1 Anaerolineaceae bacterium
GTGCCGGCTTATGGGCGCTTTGTGGACGAGCAGGTTTCCCGTCTGGGGCGCAACCACCCGATGGTGCGCAGCCAATACTTCGGCGAGGAGATCAATTTTGAAGGGGGGCTGTTCCCACCCCAACGCTTAGGTTTGATGCAGGGCAGCCACCCGGCCTTGGACGCCCCTGAGCCTGGCAAGACCTACGCCATGCTGGTGGACCTGGCTGGTGAGGACGAGAGCGCTCGCCTGAGCCCGGCTGCCAGCCTGGAAAGCATGGAAGGGCTGGCAAACCCGGGCAGGGATGCCACCGCGCTAACCGTGGTGGAGGTGGACGGCAGGTTCGTGGACGATGACTTGATCGGGAAGCCCTGCTATAAGGTGGTGCGGCGCTATTTGTGGGTGGGTGAGAAGCACAGCACCCAGTACGCGCGCCTGCTGGCATTGGTGCAGCATTGGCAACCCCGCAGGTTGGTGGTGGATGCCAGCGGCGTCGGGGCAGGGTTGGCATCCTTTTTGGCTGATAAATTAGGTGAGCGGGTTGTCCCACTGGTGTTCAACCGGCAGGTCAAATCCCGCTTAGGCTGGGGCTTTTTGGCAGTGATCGACACCGGTAGGTTCCAGGATTATGCCAGCGGCGGTAATGATAAGGCGGGTGCTGCGATTGAAACCGAAAACGAACGGCTGAAAAGATTGTTTCAGCGGCAACTGGCGGGGGTCACTTGCCAGGTAAGCCCGGGTCCGGAACACCTGATCCGTTGGGGGGTGCCGGAAGACGCCCGCGACCTTGAAACAGGGACACTACTACATGATGACCTGGTGCTTTCAGCAGCTATGGTGGCGATTTTGGACGAACAAACCTGGATAAAACCTGGCCAGGCGGTGCTGATACAAGCGGTTGATCCGCTCAAGGAAATGGATGGAGGTTTTTAGATGAGTTACTTTGTTTGCAACCAGGAATATGCCTTTGGGATTGACCTCTCGGTCTACAATGCCGGCGTCAATGGAAGCCAATACCCTGATTTTGACCAGATCGCTGCCCACGTGCCACAGGTGGGCTTCATGGCTCTGCGCACCGGGCAGTCGTGGGGATACAAGGACGAGGCTTTCCCGATTTACCTCAGAGAAGCACTGCGCATAGGCGTATGCCTATTGCCCTACCATGTGATCTATCCGGGGGAACCGGCACTCAGACAGATGGATGCTTTGCTTAATATCTTAGAGGGGGTAAATCTGGACACGGTCAGGCTGGTGTTGGACATGGAACTGGAACACGACCAGAGCCGGGCTGTGATCACCAACACGCTGTTGAGCTGCATTGAGTTCCTAATGTCTGAAACCGGCCGCTTGCCCATCATTTACTCACGGGCGCTGTGGCTCAACGAACATGTGCACGTGAATGACCTGCCGCCGGTGGACTGGTGGCTGGCGCAGTACCACTTTCGCAGAGCCTACCCGGATTACACGCCTGAGTATCCTTGCCCACCGCTGCTGCCCGGTGGAGTCTCGCGCTGGCTGATTCATCAGACCGCTGAGCGCGGGCCGGCCATTGGAGGCGCAGGCCGGTATATGGACTATAACCGCTGGAATGGGACACGGGCAAACCTGCTGGCTTACTTCGGCAAAAAAAGCGACATCCCGGCGACGGTTTGCCCGCTGAATGGTCTGATCTGTACCGGCAGACCCAATCAAATATTCAATGATGCATTGACAAATCCGAGCCTGGCTGATGTGGCTGGACGTTGTGAGCCAACCACTCAGCCTGAAATCAGCCAATCATTTCAAACCACACCAGTTCCAACGGAGCAGATACATGAAACAAAGAAGTAGATTGAACTTTTTCAATTCGGTTTGGAAAAAGCCGGTTTCCTATACCCGTCTCGCCGAAACCCTCACGGGGGAAAACCAGATTGCAGAGTCCATCGGGCATGAAGCGCCTGAAAATCCAGCCTCATCAGCAGAGCAGAAAATGACATCCGAGCAAGCGCACCTGAATGAGGCTTCCGACTGGCAGCCAGAAACACCGGCAAACTCTTCAAGAGCGCAAATGTCGCTGGCTGAGGATGATAACACCCTGCTGGTGGGAGCTTCCTCCCTTGGCGAACAGCCGCGCGACCGGCACAGCTATGAACGCCAGCAGGTTCTGGCAGACTGCCTGGATGCCTGGCGTTTCAACCCGCTGGCGCGGCGAATCGTGGAGCTTACCAGTCAGCATGTGACCGGTGGCGGCATGGTGGTGCGCTGCCCGCACCCTTCCACGCAGGTTTTCATCAACGCTTTCTGGAATCACCGCCTGAATCACATGGACGTGCGCCTGACTGAGCTTTCCGATGAGTTGGTGCGCAGCGGCAATTTATTCCTGCTGCTCTCGACCGATTTGAGCGGCATGTCCTACCTGAGGGTGGTTCCCACCAGCGATATTGAAAGAATTGAGTCGTGCGGCAATGACGTAGAGCAGGAAGTGGGCTACCTGGGGCGGACAGACGTGGACGGAGAGCCCGCCAATTACCCTGCGTATGATCCGCCCAACGACCGGCCGGACGCGCAAGGGC
>JBAQMM010000054.1:0-8611 GCA_049302815.1 Anaerolineaceae bacterium
CGTACATCCGAATGGTTTCCATCTTAAATTCCTTGCTGTACTTCTTGCGTTCTCTGGTCATGAACTTCCTCCGTTTTGATTATATGTCCTCCTTAACTTGCAGTCCATTTTTTCTGGGGAAGTTCACAGAGTATGACATTCTCAATCAAATTGACGTTACAGGTCAATTTGAGATTTCATCAGTGCAAATAAAAGAGTTTAGGGAGCCCCGCCTTATGGCAAAGTTTGACCATACTATAAACCTCCCGAAACTCTTTTCGGATAACCATTTAGCGATTCTCCCGATAACAAGAGGGGATTATGTTATCTCCCACTTTGACGCTTACCATAAATTTGAAGATAGCGATACCCCTATAACAAGAGTTTCGTTGCCGACATACATACAAAGTTTAGATTCAAGCAATGTTCCCAGTGAAGCAATAGCCCTAAATTGTGCGGTTGCGGCGGGAATAGTTACTGATTTCTTAGAAGATGAAGATTTGCTCTCTACCGTTTCGGGGCGAATGGGTTCAGGGGATTTCAGCTTCAGTATATTCAACACGAAAAGCCTTTCCCCTCGTAGCGTTCAAGTAAAAAATTCTCAAATAGAAATAGATGCCGCCTATGAGGGCGTGGGCAGTTTGGCTCTCTTTGAAGCAAAACGTGATTTGTCAGAGGATTTCTTGGTTCGTCAACTATATTATCCGTTTAGGGTTTGGCAAAGCCGGGTTACAAAAACCGTTCGTCCCCTGTTTCTTGTATACTCAAACGGTATTTATAGGCTGTATGAGTATCAGTTTCAAGACCCACATAATTACAATTCGTTAGCTCTGGTTAAGCAAAAGAATTACTCGGTTGAAGATACTCTTATCGAATTAACGGACATTGAGCGCGTTTTGAGTTCCGCTTCGATTGTGGCGGAGCCGTCTGTCCCGTTCCCTCAAGCGGATAGTTTTGAGCGTGTTATAAATATCTGTGAATTGTTGACAGAACAAGAATTAAGCCGCGCCGATGTTACGGAACAATACGCTTTCGACGCAAGGCAAACTAACTATTATACAGACGCGGCGCTTTATCTTGGGTTACTTGAAAAACATTCCGAGAGTAGAACGCCGGTTTACAGATTAAGCGAAAAAGGAAAGACAATCCTTAATCGAAATTATAAGAACCGCCAGTTAGCCTTTTGCGCCTGTATTGTAAGCCATAAGGCATTTCGTGATACGCTGCGCCTGTATCTGGATAGTGGGAATATGCCCTCCACAAATGAGATTGTCCAGATTATGAAGAATTCTAAGCTTTTCAATGTTGGAAGCGACAACACGTTTGAACGGCGGTCGTCCACAATTAAGGGTTGGCTTAACTGGATTCTTGGATTGATTAACGAATAGAAGCCCTTTACCCCCGCTGCTTCCCATAAACCGCAACATCCCCCTTGTACCCCTCGAACGTGTCTACCCGCGTAATATCGTAGAGGGCGCCTTTGAACCGTATGAGGTTCGCGGTTGTGATGTCGTTGCGCCAGTTAATCACGAATTGGATTTCCTTAACAGCAGTCAGGTGTGTTAATTAAATCCTGACAGGAAAACAGATATTGCCGTGCAAATAAGGCTAATTACAGATTGCATTGTTTATGATGGGTTTCGCTGACGTCAATGTGTTTTGAGCTGATGCATTCCCAGCTCAACCCATCTTATTGTAGGCTGTCATGCTGAAGGTAGTGAAGCATCTTGCCTTGGTTGGCAATTATGTTTCACATTAGGAAAGGCCCTTCGTTCCTCAGGAAGATAAAGTTGGTTGTCCGTATAAGTTGAGGTAATATCCCAGTTAATTTTATGGGTTTTGAGAAAGACTATATATAACAGACATAAAACCGATGTATATCAAGGTTTTTCGGCTGTCGCTTACCTGTTTTGTCGCTTGTTTGTCGCTTACATATACTTAATGCCGCTCCACGATACCCGCCGAAAATGAAAATTGGGGATCCTTTTCTTCAATCCCAAAACTTCTTTCATCTACGCGTCTTTTTGTAATACAATCCTGTTGGAAATTTTACTGATTGTGGAGGAATAGTGGAACAAACACACGAGACTTATCCAATTGAAATTGCCGGCATAAAACGGGAACTACGTTTATTTGAGGTCAAGCCTGGAATGCGCATAGCGATCCTAAACATTCTGGGCGATGTCGAGTTGGTGGATGCCTGCGCAAACGCGCTGGCGGAAAAACTGACCGATGTGGAGTACGACGTCATTATCACGGCCGAGTCCAAGAGCATCCCGATTGCCCACATGCTTGCCCGGGTCACAAATAAACCCTATGTCGTGTTGCGCAAGGAATTCAAGGTCTATATGGGCGAAGCCATAAAAGCGGAAACTCTTTCCATTACGACCGGAAAACCGCAAACGTTATTCCTGGATGAGAAGGACTGCGCCTTGGTGTACGGGAAGCAGGTCTTAATTCTGGACGATGTCATCAGCACCGGTTCAACCCTGCAAGGTATGCGCCTGATCGTCGAAAAAGCCGGTGCGAAGGTCGCCAGTGAGGCAGCCATCTTGACCGAAGGAGACCGCGCGGATTGGATGGGCATCGTCTCCCTGGGGCATTTACCGGTTTTCCTGGATTAAGGTTTACCGTTCGCTTGAATGAAACGCGGAAAGTGGGTGGGATGTTAATTCGCATTGGTTTGGAACACGGCGTTGAGGGACGCACGCTGGCATGGGCGCTGGATTTCCCTGGCTGCTTTGCCTATGGGCTGGATGACGCAGAGGTTTTAATTCGCATTGCCCATAACCTGGTAAAGCATGAGGTCTGGGTAAACCTGCACACCGATACCCCCTGGTTTGTGCTGGAGGAATTGGATTTTCGCACAGTGGAAGTCTGGGATACCTTTACCACTGAAACCAGTGTGGGCGCTTACGAGGTCAATGCTTGGTTTAAGGACGACCAGCGGCTGGTTTCACCATCCGAAGTGGAACAAGCCCTGCTGTTGCACCACTGGCAAAGGGAGGAGCTGCTGGCGGGGGTTGAATCCCTGCCGCCTGAAATCTTGAAAGTCATATTTCCGGGGCAGCGCTGGGATATCTTGGGGATTCTCCGCCATGTTGCCAGAGTCGAGTACTGGTATCTTCGGAACCTGGATTTGACGCTGCCACCTTTGCCAGAAGGCGACGATCCGGTGGAATTGCTGGCATTCACTGAGGAACTGGTGCGGGAGAACCTGCCGGCGTTTGCCGGAAACCCAACAGCCTCTGGGCACCAAGGGGAGAGCTGGTCCTGCCGGAAGGTAGTGCGCCGGTTGCTGTGGCACCAGCGGGATCACATTGATCATATCCGGCAGTTGGTTTTGCCGCCTTCAGCTTAAAGTAAAACAGGCGCCTCACCCGCGCCTGCTTTACTGTTGATCAAAACATCGTTGAGTCACAACATGATCCTGATTTGAACAAATTTGAAAGGAGAGAAACAATAGTTGTTCAAATCAAGTGATAATATAGCATCCCATATTTAAGAACAGAATAAGCGGTTGTTATGAGTTTGTTAAGATAACTTGGTAGTATTGTTAAATCCTTTATTGTTTACATCCCGAATCGCGGTCAAAAAGGAGCGGTATTGCGAAATGTTTTAAGTTGAGTCAGGCTGGTTTATGCTATCATTACGAGGGTAAAGAAAACGATGAAGAACAGCAAATCCATCCTTCCATACCTGCTTTTGAATATTCTGGTCTCTGGCCTGACTGTATTTTTGGTGCTCTTTTTTTGGGATAGAACCCATCCCATGCCGCAAGTTCCTGAAGAAAATCCATCTGAGGTTAGATCTGCCACTCCGACGCAGACTGCCCTCTCCAAATCGGCAACTTCCCAGGCGCTTGCCGCTGAGGTTGAAGTGACTGTGGAAGGGGTGTTTGGGGTGGGAGATCTCCAACTGGAATACATCCTGATTCGCAATGAAAGTGATCAGGCACTCAACCTGGCAGGCTGGAAAGCTGTGGGATCACCGGACCGCTCCTACACTTTCCCCAACCTGAGCCTCAATCGCAACGGGGCGGTGCGCCTGTATTCCAAGGATGGAACCGACAGCGTGATCGAACTGTTTTGGGGCTCTGCCCAGGCACTCTGGAAGCCCGGAGATCCAATCAGCCTCGAAGATCCGAGTGGCGCCATTCACGCCACATACGTGATACCATAAGAGGAAGAAAACTATGTCACAAGCACTCTATCGAACCTGGCGCCCGACTTCCTGGGAGGAAGTCGTGGGTCAGGAGCACATCGTCCAGACCCTCAAAAACGCGGTTGCCACCAATCGGGTGGGGCAAGCCTACCTGTTCGCGGGTCCGCGCGGGACCGGTAAAACCACCAGCGCGCGGCTGCTCGCCAAGGCGGTTAACTGCCTGGCTGAGGACCTGACCAAACGTCCCTGCAACGCCTGTGAGAACTGCCTGGCGATCAATCAGGGGCGCTTCCTGGATCTGATTGAGATTGATGCCGCTTCTAACACCAGCGTGGATGACATCCGGGAGCTGCGCGATAAGATCAACTTCTCTCCCAGCCAAGGGCGCTATAAAGTGTACATCATCGATGAAGTGCACATGCTCTCAACCTCAGCCTTCAATGCGCTGCTTAAGACCCTGGAAGAGCCACCCAGCCATGTCATTTTCATCTTGGCAACCACCGAAATCCATAAGATCCCGGCGACAGTGCTCTCGCGTTGCCAGCGCCATGAATTTCGCCGTATTCCTGTGCAAACCATTGTGGGCAAGCTCAAAGAGATGTGCAAGCAGGAAAATATCGCGATTGAAGACGACGCGCTTAGCCTGATCGCGCGCCAAGCCACCGGCAGTATGCGGGATGCCATCTCCCTGGTCGATCAGCTTTCCTCGCTTGAAAGAAACATCACCCTCTCAACCGCGCAGGACATCCTGGGGACCGCCACCAGCCAATCGGTGATTGACCTGGTGCAGGCTATCCTGGATCAAGCCAGCGGCGAGGGGCTGGAAATCATTCACAAAGCGCTTGATGCCGGTGCTGACCCGCGCCAGTATGCCCGCCAGGTGGTGGAATACCTGCGCACGCTGCTGGTGATCAAACTGAACGGCAGCAAGGATCTGGAGATTCTGCCGGAAGTGCGCAGCCTGATGAACAAACACGCCAAGAAGTTTGAGACCGTCCAATTGATCGATGGCATCAACACCTTTAGCGATGCTGCCACTGACCTGAAAGCCAACTGGCACCCCGGATTGGGATTGGAACTAGCATTTGCCTCTGCCATCTCTCGTGAGGAGGATCATGCCATCCCTTCAACGGTACAGACTGCGCCGGTTGACGCTCAGACCGCCAAAGTAAAGGCGCATGTTGCCTCGGCAGAGCCGAAACAGGGTCGGACTGAAGCTTTAGAGCCTGTGCCGCAGGTTGGAGCGGAAGCTGCAATAAATAAAGCGAAAGCAGCTGCCAAGCCGGCAGCAAATGCTGAAAAACCCGCAAACCAGGCGGTCAAAGAGACCGCACCGGCAGCTTCAGGCAGCCCATTTACGCTGGAGAACGTGCGCAGTTCTTGGGACCAGATCAAGCGGGCGGTGCGCAGCGAAGATCCGGTGACCGGAGCGCTGCTCAACTCATCCCGGCTGATCCATGCTGAGAACAACACCATCACGATCAATTTCAGCAGTGACCTGCTAAGGGATAAGATGATGGAAGAAAAATCTCTGCGCCTGGTCCGCAAAGTATTGGTGAAATTTTACGCCCGCGAAATCCTGATCGCCTGCACGGTTGGCTCCCAGGCTACCGATGAGAGCGGTGAGGTTGGCTTTACCCCCGATGGGTTGGTGGATATGACTGTCCGGCAGCTGGGCGGTAAAGTCCGCAAGGTGGAATTACGAAAGAATGAAAAGGAATAATTATGGCAAAAGGATATAACGCTGGACCATCCCCCCGCGCGGGGGGGAACATGATGTCTCAAATCGCCAAGTTGCAGGAGCAGATGGCGGCAGCCCAGGAAGAACTTACCCAGGCGCGCGTGACCGAAACGGCAGGCGGCGGAGCGGTTTCCGTCACGATGAGCGGTGACCAGCGCTGCCTGGAAGTAAAAGTCCAGGAAGACGTCCTGACTGGCGGGGATGTTGAAATGCTGCAGGATCTGCTGCTCACGGCGATCAACAAGTCCCTGGATAGCTCACGGGAGCTTTCGGAACAAAAGATGGCACCCTTCACCAACATGCTCAGCGGAATGGGCATGGGGCGGTAAGGCTCTGTATGCGCGCGCTGCCAGATCCGGTTCAAAACGTCATTGACTCATTTGCCAGGCTGCCGGGCATCGGTCCAAAAACCGCTTCCCGGCTGGCATTTTATCTGCTCAAGGCGCCAGATGAGGTCTCCCTGGATCTTGCCAAGGCGCTGGAACAGTTAAAAACTGAGACGCACCAATGCGCCACCTGTTTCAATATCACGCTGGCAGGCGAGGAGTTGTGCGAGATCTGCGCTTCCCCAAACCGGGATGATGAAGTGATCTGCGTGGTGGAGGAATCGTTGGACGTGCTGGCTATCGAGCGGACCGGCGTGTACAACGGCAAATACCACGTTTTGCAGGGGGTGCTTTCCCCGATTGAGGGGATCGGACCAGACCAGATCAAGATTTTTCCATTGTTGGAGCGGCTGAAAAGCCACCCGGTTAAAGAAGTCATTCTGGCGACCAACCCCAGCATGGAAGGGGATGTCACGGCGCTGTATTTACAGCAGCGCATCCTGCCGCTGGGCATCAAGGTAAGCCGGCTGGCGCGGGGACTGCCGGTCGGTGGGGATATCGAATATGCTGATCAAAACACGTTGTTGCGGGCTCTGGCGGGCCGACAGACGGTGGATTGATTCTTTTCAAGTATAATTTTAAAGTTAATCATTTGATCAAACTCATGGAGCAGGTATTATGGTTTTAACGGGTTCCCAGGTTCGCCAATCCTTTATAGAGTTTTTCGAAAAACGGGGTCATATCCATGTTCCCAGCGCGTCTTTGGTGCCCGGAGGGGATTCCACCCTGCTGTTCACCAATGCCGGCATGGTGCAGTTCAAGGATGTGTTCCTGGGGACAGATACCCGCCCTTACACCCGAGCAGTCGATTCCCAGAAATGCATGCGCGTCTCAGGAAAGCACAATGACCTTGACCAGGTCGGTCGGGATGACACGCATCACACCTTTTTTGAGATGCTGGGGAACTGGTCTTTTGGGGACTATTACAAAAAAGAAGCCTTGTCTTGGTCTTGGGAACTGTTAACCGAGGTCTGGGGATTGGATAAGAGACGCCTGTGGGCAACCACCTTCAAGGATGAACTTGGTCAAATTCCGGAAGATAGCGAGGCAGCCCAGATCTGGCTGAGCCAGCCCGGCTTTGACCCGAGCCACCTGGTGACCGCTGGGCGGAAGGATAACTTCTGGGAGATGGCCGAGACCGGACCCTGCGGTCCCTGCAGCGAGATCCATTACGATTTTGGTCCGGAAGCCTGTAAAAAGAAGGATGACCCCACGCATGTATGCGACGTCACCGCGGATTGCGGGCGCTGGACGGAAATCTGGAACAACGTTTTCATTCAATACAACCGGCTCTCTCCCACCGAGCTGGTATCGCTGCCCAAGCGGCATGTGGATACCGGCATGGGCTTTGAACGGATCGTCTCGATTATCCAGGGCGTAAAAGGCAACTATGCCACTGACCTGCTGACACCTCTGCTGGATGAGGTTCAGCGGCTCACCGGGCAGTCCGATCGAGAGCGCCAGGAGAACCTGACGCCTTACCGGGTGATTGCCGACCACGTTCGGGCAGCCAGTTTTCTGATCGCGGATGGGGTCATCCCGGGTAACCTGGGACGCAACTATGTCTGCCGGATGATTATCCGGCGGGCAGCCCGCTTTGCGCGCAAGCTCAATTTGACTGCACCCTTTATGGCAAAAGTGGCTGAGCGGGTTATTGCGATCTACCAGGATGCCTACCCAGAAGTGAAACAAAACGAAGCCTTGATCCTGGATACACTCACCCGTGAAGAACAGCGCTTTTCCGAGACGCTGGATGCCGGTTTTGACGAACTGAGCCGGCAGATGGCTGACCTGCGCTCTCGCAACGAAACGGAACTGAACGGAAAGGCTGCTTTTGACCTGTACGCCACGCTGGGTTTCCCGTTGGAAATCACCCGTGACATTCTGAGCGAAGAGGGTTTGAGCGTGGATGAAGCCGGCTTTTATGAAAGCATGGAAGTGCACCGCGTCGCTTCCGGTGCGGGAAAAGCCTTTGGCGAAATGGGCGGCAAACATGTTGAGAACTACCAAAAGATCCTGCAGGAACTGGTGCGCCAAAATAAACTGGGAGCCCAAGGCACAGGATATGATCCATACGGCCGCTTTACTGTGTATTCCCCGGTCCTGGCTCTCCTTCAGGATTCCCAGCCGGTTGAGTCCGTTCAACCCGGGGATATGGTGGAAGTGTTGCTGGCAGATACCAGCTTCTACATCGAATCGGGCGGTCAGGTTTCTGATACCGGCAGCATCGTATCGGATCCCGCTGGCGCGTGGGAAATTGACGTGGAGGAAGTCCTGAAACCGGCAGCCGGCGTGATTGTGCACATCGGGCGGGTGGTTTCAGGCGTGCCCAAAGTCGGGG
>JBAQMM010000055.1:0-7239 GCA_049302815.1 Anaerolineaceae bacterium
GTCGCCACCAGCGCGGCGGTATCCTTGCCAAAGCACGAACCGCCCCACCCGATGCCCGGGTTGAGAAAGCGCGGACCGATACGGCTGTCCAGTCCGATGCCCCTGGCGATCAGGGTGACATCTGCGCCGACTTTTTGTGCCAGGTGCGCGATTTCGTTGATGTACGAGATTTTCAGCGCCAAAAAGGAGTTGGCGGCATACTTGATCACTTCCGCCGAGGTCAGGTCGCACACCAGCAGTGGCACCTCCTGCAAACCTTTCGTCCTGGGCAGGCACTCCGGCGCGTCAAAAGTCTGCTTAAGGATTGGGTCGAACAGTTCGGTCAGCCGCTGGATGCCCTGCTCGTTTTCCGAACCGATCACGAGCCGGTCAGGGTAAAACGAATCCTGCAGCGCCGCGCCCTGCCGCAAAAACTCCGGGTTTGAAACGACCGCGAACTGCCCGTTGATCTTTGTGCCGATCTTTTTCTCATAAACGTCCTTGATGATCGAACCAACCCAATTGCCTGAGCCAATCGGAACGGTGGATTTGTTGACCACCACCAAAAAGTGATCATCCATGTGTTCTGCGATGGATTCGGCAGCCTGGCGTACGTACTCAAGGTTGGCGCTGCCGTCCGGCAGAGAAGGCGTCCCCACCGCGATGAAAACTGCGTCCATGCTGGGGATGTCAGCTTCGGCATAGCTGGTGGTGAATTTCATTTTTCCGCCGACCAGATGGAGCATTTCTTCCAGGTGCGGCTCGTAGAAAGGTGGAATACCTGCCTGCAGCAGTTTAATTTTCTCCGCGTTCACGTCCAGGCAAGTGACGTCATGCCCGATGTAAGAGAAGACCACGCCGGTGTTCATCCCGACGTAACCAGTTCCGATAATCAATATCCGCATGGTCGAATTCCCTTTCGATGTGTTTGATGACAGGACTAAATTTTACTCCATTCGGTAGGAATCATGAACTCGCTGGTCCGGATAGACGGTTCATGCTTTCGGGATATTGTTGGGCGGAATCTGTGCGGTGTGCCGGCACCAATACCCCCTATTGCTGAATGATAAAAAATAGGAGGTTGGGATGGTTCTAAAGGTTCCTGATGATTTTGAAATGAAGCCGGATTGTCCCAAATGTGGTAAGGAGTTTAGGATTACATATGGCCAGATTCACGCAATCCCAAAGTAATTTGCCCTAATTGCCACGCTGAAATCTTAATTAACAAGAGCAGATTGGAAAAAGGATTCAAAGATCTTAATAAAAAAATTGGTTTTCTTGCTAAACACAGAAGATTTTTGCTTGACGCTGAAAAACCGGGAGCATACACGTAGGTCACGCAAAACCATTTTTCAAATACATAAGGAAATAGAACCCTATTATCAACCGGACTTAGATTCAGGGGATGATTGTGCCTGTGGCTTTTGCACGGACCGTTGCAAATAAGCAGCGGTCGGGAAACCGGCTATACTTGGAATCCAGAACGAGATCAGACGATAACCCAATACCACAACAACCGCTGTGCCATTTGGCACGCCTAATCCACTGTATAGGGCTGCCATACTGGTTTCTATCACCCCCACTCCTCCAGGAATGACAAAGGCCACTTTTCCGATGAGTAACGGCAAGGCATAACCTGAAAGCAATACACCGATACTTATCGTCTCCCCAGATGCCATGAACAAGAAGTAAAGTGTGAGCATGTCGAAGACGATATTCATCAAAGCACCAACCGCCAGATAAAACCATTTTCCCAGCCAGAGATTATCCCAGGCGGTAAAAATATTGTTTATCTGCATGCGGGTGCTGTTCAGATCGTAATCCTTGTGGCGGCGTTTCGCTAAAGAATTACCGACCCTGTTGATAAAATTAGTCGCCTGGTCCCGGTGACGAACTGCCAAAACGGCTGCAGCAATCGACATCCCTATCAACACCAGGGCGGCACTAAAGCCAATTAATTGGGTCCGGCTGAGGTCATGCGATACAATTAAATGAACAAGTCCAAACACAGAAAGCAATACCAGTATGAGATTGTTGAACAATGAGGGGATAAAGCTGGCTAAAGTTGCGCCCTCCAAATTACCACTATCAGCGCTCGTCCAATGATAGATGGCGGCTGAACTGCCTAACGTTCCTCCAGCAACCATACCAATGCTAGCAGAGCCTAATACGATCAGTGTGCTGCGCATCCAGGAAACACTTTGCAAGGTTATTGCAAGCGTCTTTTGCATCAAAAAGCCACTGCTTAAATAACTGAGAACCTGGGCTAAGAATGCCAGTCCCACAGCCCAAAGGGTCATCTTTTTGAGCACATTCCAGGAATTTTCAAGTGTGGCGATTTGAGGCAACAGTAAATACACTGCAATTCCCAACAGCACCAAAGTCCCAATGCGCTGCAAGACTTGCTTATTATTTTTCTCACCAGGAACATTCCCAGTCAATTAATCTCCATAATGTTTATAGAACCAGCGTTTAGTCAGTTCTGCTGAAAAAAAGTAAAGAATGACGATTGCAAAAATGACCAGCAAATAGTTAAATGGAAGCGGCGTGAATCCTAATAGAGGGGCTAAAGGTGTATATGGCAGAGCTAAAGTTAATGCTACAACGAGGGCTGTCATCATGAGCATGACCCGGCTGGGTTTGCTGTGCAAGAATGGTAAGCGTGTGCGTACAGCAAAAACAACAATAGCCGCAGATAGCACAGACTCAACGAACCAACCCGTGTGAAAGGAAGTTTCACTTGCTTTCATCACCCACATCAGTATCCCGAATGTGGCAATATCAAAGAATGAACTCAGCGTTCCAAAGACCAGCATAAAATGCCGGATAAAGGCGATATTCATCCGGTGTGGACGTTCTACAAAGACATCATCAACTTTATCGCTGGAAATGGTCATCTCAGGCAGGTCTGTTAAGAAGTTGATCAACAAAATTTGCTTAGGTAACATGGGTAAAAACGGCAGAACAATTGAAGCTCCGGCCATGCTGAACATATTGCCAAAATTAGCGCTGGTTGCCATAAATATATACTTGAGGGTGTTCGCAAAAGTTTTACGTCCCTGTATAATTCCCTCCCGCAGCACATCTAAATTCTGTTCGAGTAATACTATGTCTGCGGTTTCTTTCGCAACATCTACGGCATTATTCACTGAAATGCCTACATCAGCACTATGGAGGGAGGGAGCATCGTTAATGCCATCACCCATGTAACCCACCACATGACCTCGTTTTTTAAGAGCCAGGATGATCCGCTCCTTCTGATTGGGGTCTACTTCAGCAAAAACTGTGGTGTTTTCAACAGCATGCAAGAGTGCCTCATCATGCAGATTGTCTATTTCACCCCCGCTCAGCATTTTGAAATCACCCAATCCGACTACTTCTCCAATATGACGGGCTACCAGGTGGTTGTCACCAGTGATAATTTTCAGGGTTACACCCAGCTTTTCCAAGGATTCAATGGTGGACTTAACCCCCTCCCTGGGAGGATCCAGAAACAAAAGGAACCCGACGAAGGTCATTCCGATTTCGTCTTTTACGGAATAGGAGGGTTTGTTTGGCTCGACACTTTTAGTGGCTACTCCCAACACCCGATAACCCTGGGCGCTCCATTGCTTAAATTTTTCCAGAATTTGCCCTTGCTTTCCATCATCCAGTTTAGTTTCCCCGGAGGATGTTTTTACGAGCGAGCATACCATCAATATATTCTCCAGGGCGCCTTTGGTAATCAGTAAAGGCGAGCCACCTGTTTGTTCTACAACCACGCTCAAACGCTTGCGAATAAAATCATAAGGGATTTCATCCATTTTGGCATAGCCTTCCGCCCCCTCGGGTTTCCCTCGGATGATGGCTTCATCAAGCGGATTTGGCAGCCCGGTTTGCATGTTTGCATTGAGAAAGGCAAACCTCAATACCTGATCCGACGGGCCGCCATCGACATCCATCGCTCCATCCAATTGGACGACACCTTGGGTGAGAGTGCCGGTTTTGTCTGTGCAGAGGATATCCATGCTGCCGAAGTTTTCGATGGATTCCAACCGCCGTACAATCACCCCGCGCTTTGCCATGGTTTGCGAACCCTTGGATAAGTTGATATTGATGATTGCAGGCAATAATTGCGGGGTTAATCCCACGGCTAACGCTATGGAAAATAATAGTGAGTCGAGCGCGGGTTTCTGGAAAAAAACATTGAAGGCAAAGATGCCTAAAACCAACACCAACATCATTTCTGTCAACAAATAGCCGAGTTGTCTAATTCCCCGCTCAAACTCAGTCTCTGGGGGGCGTAGGACCAACTTGCTGGCAATCTGACCAAATGAAGTTTGTGGGCCAGTCTCAACAATTAATACTTTGGCACTGCCACTGCGGACGTTCGTTCCCATGAAAACTACATTTGTCCGCTCACTCAAACTCGCGTTTTCTTCTACAATCCCCACAATTTTTTCAACAGGAAAGGTTTCACCCGTTAGTACTGCTTGGTTGACAAAGAAGTCATTTGCTTCGAGAACAAGCCCATCAGCGGGAATTAAACTTCCGGCTGTGAGCAACACCACATCCCCGGGTACGATTTCATCAGTGGGGATGGCTGTGGGTGTGCCATCCCGCAAAATGGTGGTCTTTAGGGATACTTGACTACGCAGTTTCTCAGCAGAATTATTGGCGCTATATTCCTGGAAAAAGCTTAACAAGGCACTCACCAAAACGATCAACAGGATGATTATTGCATCCACCCAATCTTTAAGGAAAGCCGAGATGATTGTGGCGGAAATCAGAATAAGGACTATCGGGCTTTTAAATTGGTTGAGTAACAATCCTAATGGCGTTACCCGCTCTTTTGATTGGGTCCGATTCGGTCCAACCCGCTTCAAAACTTCTTGTGCGGAGCTTTGACTTAACCCACTTGCGGACGAGTTCACTTGCTTCAGCACTTCATCTATTGATACTGACCAGAAGGAAAATTTTTCCATTGAATACTCCATTCTGAATAATAGTGTAATTTTATTATAGAAAATATTCTTTGGTAATATTGAGGTCTGATTCTTTTCCCATTTCTAGAAAAATTGGTGTCCGGAAATATCCAACTTTGCCTCTTTTTCATCAGCGCGATGAGCTGCATAAGTTTATACAAAAACATCCATTTTCGCGGACTCTGTCCTCCTGAATGGAGCTGACAGAAAAATGAGTGTCCTGGAGATTGTAGCGAGATGCAGATTGAATATTCTTCAGGGTTATTACTACCACCCTAAGGAGTACTTTGAGACCTCCGGGTCTAAAACCCGAAGAGTTACCACTGCTCTACCTGAAGATGTGAAATTCCTTTATAAGAAAATCACAAAGAAAAGTCGGAAAGAAAATTATGGCGTTTCGCCCAGGGCGATCAGTTCATTTTCTGCCACCCACCAATGCGGATGCCATTCCAGCGCCCGCCTGAAATCTTTGATGGCAGTTTCCTGGTTACCCAGCATCACATTCGCCCGTCCCCGCCAAACCCAGGTTTCAGGAAGGGCGTCTTCGGGTGTGATAATGATGGTCTGGTTGGCAAGGTCCAAAACATCCTGATAGCGGCCGGTGTAATAGTAGGCAAAGTAAGGGCCGGTCTGATACCAGATGATGCGCCAGGGTCGTTCCGAGTCTTGAAGCTCCTCGTATAGCGCGAAAGCCTGGTCAAATGCCTCTGCCGCTCCATAATAATCATTCAATTCCACCAAAATCGAGCCACGGCTGTACCAGGCAAAAAAGAGCTCCCGCCCTTCCAGCGTTTTGATCCGCTCAGTGACCTGATCCAGGGCGTAGTGCAGGTTGTAGTCCTTGTCTGCCTGGGGTCCTAAAATCGCCATAACTTCCTGCTCACGGTCAGGCGGATAAATCACCAGGTAAATGCCATCGAACTGATCCCAATACATCTGGATATTCTCGTAGGTAATGCCAATATCCCCGATGTAAGAGTCTGGAATACGAATTTCACTCTTTTCATCGTCATAGGCATAGATGATGCCGTAGTGCCCCATCCAGCCTTCTTTGGGAGCCTTATAGCCCCTTTCAATCAGGACGGGAAAGCCGGCAGCCACAAACTGTTTAACCAAATCCAGGTTGCCGCCGTAGCGCAGCACTCCAAGCAGGTCGGTTTGTGTTTGGACGTAGTCCAGCATTTCGTATGGCATGACGTTGCGGTCCTCACGGCGCGGTTTGAGCACCTTCTCGGTGACAAACTGGTCGCCCTCCCAACCCCAATACGAGAGCGCCATGGCAAGGTTGGTCGGTCCACAATTGTTGAAGCGTTGCAGCTCAAGCTGAATGCCGGTAAGCTTAACTGCGCTGGGGACTGGGGTGGGCGTGAGCGTAGGAGTGAATGTTAGCGTGGGAGTGGGAGTATCCTGTTTGGTAGGCAGGGGTGTGGGGGCCTGAGTAGGCTCCAGGGTTGCGGTAACGGTTGGTGCCATGGCGGTCAGGCTGGAAACCACATCCGGTTCCAGGGTGTTGTTTCCGCTTGGGCTGAAAGCCTGCTTGGCAGGCGGGTTAAAGAAGTAAGCAATATCCGCCCGTGCAGAAGCCACATAAAAGTAGGCTTTATCCTGGATTGCGGGGATCTGGTACAGCCCAAAAGCAATCAAAACCACTGCCAGGACTAATAGCAAGTAAAACCAGGGGCGCTTCCAAAGCGACTTCCGAGTCAGTTTACGCTTAACATACTGGGTATTTTTGGATTGTGCCATAGCAATTTGGCATTATAACACTGATGGTATTTAGGAAATTTAGACTGTAAGTTAATAATGCGTATCTAATTATAAAGTTCGGGGAAAGGACTTTATAGGTAATCTTTCCGCTGGTGATTGTAAGTGCAATCATCCTTTCTATCGTTTTTTCAGGAAGCGGGTGATGACGAAGCGGGGTTATGGGTAATTCAGGTAGATTTGTTCATAGGATAATGTGGCTTTATCAATGCGATAGTATTCCATAGCCAAACTGTCTCCAAAAGCCCTGTAGTTAAAAAATGGAGAACCTTCGAAAAGCTGGATGTCAAAGCCATGTTTTGGAAGGATAAGTTGGGACATGCCTGATTGCAAGTCTGCCCGATATAAGAACAAATCTTCATCATTAATATAATAAATATAAGGATTTTCTACAGCAAAACTTTGCGAGGCTTCTGAAATCACTTGTTTATTAGTCTTCTGAGCGAGGTCATAAACAAAAACCTTTCCGCCCTGTTCAATGTTTTGATAGTAAATTTTCTCATTGTATAAGTACAAGGCATCAGCCCTTATG
>JBAQMM010000056.1:0-11575 GCA_049302815.1 Anaerolineaceae bacterium
ATCCCCGCTGCAAGCAGACGGGGCATTATGCCTTCGCAAGAACGCCATCATCCTCTAAAGGCATCGAACCACCAGCGCTTATGCGCTGTCCGCAGCATGCTGCGGGGTATTCTGCTACGCTAATAAATTTACTAGTTCCGAGCAAATATATCAGAGCAAATAAGTGGTGTACTTTGTGAGTTATTTCCCACGCGGGGTTATTAATTGCGGAAAATATCATAAATTACTATCTTTCTGGATGTCCACGGGATCAGTATTCAAGATTTCAGGTTGTCCTAAAGCCCATAGAATATTGGCGCTGCTGTTTTGGGAGTTCAGAACCTTACAATAAAGCGCCATTTCCTTTTTCGTACAGCCGTATCCATCGTTGAAGCTGGACCCCCGGGCTTGGCACTGCTGTATTACCAGGTTACCCACTGCCTTCTTCTATTTTGTATCACTCGCAAAAGATACTCTTTTGCCGCTAGTATGATTTTTTCGGTATAATGGTTAAGCTCCATGGGAATAATTCCCAGAAGCAAAGGAACAAGACGCTTATGAAAATTGCCATTGGTTGTGATCACTCCGCATTATCGTTAAAAGCCGCCATCAAATCTTATCTGGATAGCCGCATGATCCCTTACGAAGATTTCGGCACTTTCACGGAAGAAAGCTGCGATTATCCGAGAATTGCTGAAAAAGTCTGCAAGGCAATCCTTTCAGGTCAATATGATCGCGGGATTCTGATTTGCGGTACCGGAATTGGCATGTCCATCGCTGCCAACAAATTTCCCAATATTCGCGCGGCCGCTTGCAGTGAACCCTATTCCGCCATACTCTCCCGCCGGCATAACAACAGCAACGTTCTGTGCCTGGGAGCGCGGGTGGTAGCCAGTGGATTGGCAACTTTAATCACCGAAGGCTGGCTGAATGCTTCTTTTGAAGGAGAGCGCCACCAACGCCGTGTGGACATGATCACGCGCATTGAACAGCGCAACGCAGGTTTGGGTGGGCATTATGCCGCTCTGGACGAGCCCTCCGATCTTCCAGATTTTCCCGAAACATCGGATATTTCGCACGACACCCAGCCGTTGTAAACACAACGTCTCACCCTAATATATCCCCCAATTAGCTGCCCTAAGGAAGTGAACCCTGGGGTATACTGTAGTTGTTGTTGTCCACACATAACCGGTAAAAGAATATTGGAGAGATCATGCGATACAAAATTTTTGGAGATAAACTCCCCGCGGTTACCATCCAGTTTGAGGCTGGAGAAAACATCTACACCCAGGCCGGAGGAATGACCTGGATGACCGACAATTTCAGCATGGAAACCAACGTCAAGGGCGGCCTCATGAAGGGTCTTGGCAGGATATTAAGCGGGGAATCCCTGTTCATGGCAACATACACCGCCACAGCCTCTGGCGCGGAGATGACACTTGCCTCAACCTTCCCTGGCGCGATTCTCGCGCTTGAACTGGATGGCACCAAACAGTACGTAGCCCAAAAATCCGCCTTCTTATGCGCTACGCCCGGCGTCCAACTTTCCACCTATGTCTCCAAAGTCAAAACCGGCTTTTTTGGCGGGGAAGGTTTTATCATGCAAAAGTTGGCTGGCACTGGCCTTGTGTTCCTCGAAATGGACGGCACGGTGGTCGAAAAAGATCTTCAGCCAGGTGAACGCCTCAAGATTGATACAGGCAACGTCGCGCTCTTCGAGAGCAACGTTAAGTACGATGTCGAGACGGTTAAGGGATTTGCCAATATCCTGTTTGGTGGAGAAG
The DNA here is from genome assembly GCA_049302815.1 of Anaerolineaceae bacterium. Classification (GTDB taxonomy): domain Bacteria; phylum Chloroflexota; class Anaerolineae; order Anaerolineales; family Anaerolineaceae; genus Mesolinea. Next base: position 1,764 of record JBAQMM010000056.1, read on the forward strand.
GTTTGTTTCTGACCATTTTGGAAGGACCAGGGAAGATATACCTGCAGTCGGTGAATGTCAGCGGTTTTGCTGCTAAGTTGCTACCCTATCTGCCCCATCATAAAGATTAATCCCACTGCACGCACTGAAACGAAAGGTTGCCCAGCAAAGGAGTAGCCTTTCGTAATCGTGCACAAAAAGGACAGGCAGCATAGGTCCAGTGAGTGGATTTATTGGATCAGATGGGCTTATTCAAGATTGAAAAGATCGATGAGTTCAGCATACAATTAATTGACCATGCCAGGAATGACTGCCCGATTTGGCCTTATCCTGGATCACTTCCCAGAATCCAGCGATTTTATCATATACAGCTCTCCCATCGCAAAGCCCCTGGCAGCGTAATACTGCCTGGTTCCAACCGCGGATATGACCGCCAGCTTTTTGAATCCCCTGGCAACGCTCAGCTCTTCGGCTTTCTCAATCAGCTGCCTGCCCAGACCGGTATGCTGGGCTGCCCCAGCCTGCTCCGCCCCCACCTCCAGTGACTGCCCAAATACATGGACTTCGCGGATAATTGCCGCGCCTTGCAGATCCGGAAAATTGAGGACATTCGCTCTCTCTGGCAGGGAAAGGCGCAAAAAACCAGCCAGTTGGTCATCGGCAGTATCGAACGAGAGGAAATGCTCCTCTGTCCCGGCTGCCTGGTACACCAGATCGCCAAGTTTCAGCGAAGAGCGCTCCACCTTTTCCCTGCGAACCTCACGGCAGCGGATGCAGCTGCAGGTCGTACCCCGCCGATGCATCTCCCGCGAAACATCCTGCCTCAGGCTGGTGTTTTTGTTGCCTTCCACAACATTGGGTGAGGGAATGTCCCGGATGATCCGGTTGATCCGACAGTAGCGTGGCACTTGTGGTTTTATGTCCGCCAGAAGCTGGGTCAGCTCCTGTTCTGTGTAAGGCTGATATTTGCCCTGCTGCCAATAATTGTAAAGTTCTGTATGGCGCAACAATTGGCAGGGATAGATTTTCAGTTCGTCCGGGTTGATACCTGCTTCCGTCCACAGCCGCTGGAAATCTTCCCGGTCGCTTTGTGGGGTAGCCCCCAGCAGGTTGGGCATCCAATGCACCACAATCTTGAACCCCCCCGCCCGGATCAGTGCCACAGCCCGGATCGCCTGTTCGACGCTATGCCCGCGCCGGTTCAGGGTCAGGATGTCATTATCCATGCTCTGAATGCCAATCTGCAGCTTGGTCACACCCAGGCGGCGGTTAAAAATCAACTCCTCCCGAGTGATCAAATCTGGTCTGGTCTCAATCACCAGCCCAACGTTGCGGTGTTTCCCGGTCTCGTTGCGGGCGTGCACCTGGGATATTTCGACATTACTGAGCGCGTCATCCGGGTTTTCCTCATTAAGCGCTTCAAAACAGCGCCGCACGAACCATTCCCGATAACTCTTTGGGTAAGCTGTCCAACTTCCGCCCAATATCAACAGTTCAATCTTATCCGTGGGATGACCAACCTCGTGCAGGGCTCTTAATCGGGATGCCACTTGCCGGTAAGGATCAAATTCGTTCTCCACGCCACGCCGCGCCCCGGGTTCATCCTGCAGGTAGGATTGAGGCATGCCGGTTTCGGTCGGGCAAAAAATGCATCCCCCCGGACAGGGGTCTGGTTTGGTCAGTACCGTGATGGTGGCAACCCCAGAGAGCGTCCGGATAGGTTTCATGCGTATGGCTGCCAGGAGGCTGGAATCATCCTCCCACTCACCGCTTTCCACCTGGTTTCGATAGGCAGCCACCAAGGTATGCTTTGCCAAGAAGCCGGCGCCATTCGCCAGAGGATGATGCCGCAGTGCTTTTTGCAGATCGATTCCCTGCCTCAGTTCTTCCAGCACCTGCCGCGCCAGGAGCAGCTCTGCTTCGCCATATTCACGTTTTTTCTGCCACTGCCCAGTTGGATCCATGCCGTTATTGTAACCGGATCTGGTCTTCAAGATTCAGGCATGCCAAACCTGATATACTGAAGTTATGGATAAAGCCACCCAGCAGGCGCTGATAGCCCTCAATCTGGAGTTTTACGACTCCTGCGCGCAGTCTTTTTCTGCCACGCGACAGAAGGTACAGCCAGGCGTCCGCAAGCTTTTAGAGCGCATCCTATCCGACGCCACTCTCCTAGATTTGGGCTGTGGAAATGGCAACTTTGCCAGGAAACTTGCCGCCCAAGGATTTACCGGGCACTATCTCGGGCTGGATGGCTCCGCCGCCTTCATTCAAGAAGCCCAAGCCTTACTCAGTTCTGTTTCCAGCCGAGCAGTTTTCACCTTTCACCAGGCTGACCTGACCACTCCTGACTGGGCATCCGGGCTCTCCTCTGCCAGTTTCGACGTCATTACTGCCTTCGCGGTTTTGCATCATCTGCCCGGCGAAGATCTGCCCAGGCAGATTTTCCAACAAGCCTGGGATTTGCTCAAGCCCACCGGGCATTTTTTCCTGTCCGTCTGGCAGGTTCAGAACAGCCCGCGCCTGTGCTCCCATAGTCTGCCCTGGAGCAGCATCGAAATTGATTCGCACGAACTTTCCGCCAATGACCTCTTGATGGATTGGCGTGGCGATGCTGCCAATTCCCACACCGCAATGCGCTACGTACACCTGTTCAGTCCGCTGGAATTGCAAAATTTAGGCACCTCGAGCGGTCTGGTGATGGAAGATGAATTCTTTTCAGACGGAAAACAGGGCGACCTGGCCCTCTACGAGGGCTGGTCAAAAGCCCAATAATATTTTGTTTTATCCCAGGGCGACGTCCAACAGCATCATCACGGCAAACCCCAGCATCACTCCGATGGTAGGGATATCGGAATGGTCAGCAGGGTCCCGTTTGGATTCCGGGATAAGTTCCTCTGCCACAACATAGATCATGGCCCCCGCGGCGAATGCCAGAGCGTACGGCAAAATGTTCTTCATGGAGAGTACCGCGGCTGCACCGATCACAGCCGCAATCGGTTCCACCACCCCTGAAAGCTGCCCGTAAAAAAAGGCTTTGCCCCGGCTCATATTTTCCCTGCGCAAGGGAACTGAGACAGCCATCCCCTCGGGGAAGTTTTGTATCCCAATGCCGATTGCCAGGGCAATAGCTGAACTCAAGGAGGCATTTTGAAGCCCAACGGCTGCTGTACCAAATGCCACGCCTACTGCCAGCCCCTCGGGGATGTTGTGCAGGGTGATCGCAAATACCAGCAAAACGCTACGCTGCCAGGAACTCTTCAGCCCCTCAGGGTTTTGGTCGCCTGGATGAAGATGAGGCAGCAGTTTATCCACCGCCAGCAAGAACCCGCCGCCCAGCAAGAAACCCACCACAGCAGGAAACCAGGTCGGCACAGGCAAACCATTGGAAAGTTCGATTGCCGGTGCCAGCAGGGAAAAATAGCTGGCGGCAATCATCACGCCAGAGGCAAATCCCAACATGCCATCCATTACTTTACGGTTAATTTCCTTGCCGAGGAATACCCCGGCAGCACCTGCGGCAGTCATGGCCCAGGTAAAAATGGTCGCCATCAAGGCCTGCAGAATCGGACTTAACCCACTAAGAAATGTTGTCATAAGCCACCTTGAAAATGATATGATTAATCAGGAGCAATTTTACCTCATGACACCATCCACTTACCGACCAATTCATCCAGATAGAGGAGACCTTCAGACTTCTCTGAAAGCCAGTCTCCACGCACGGGAAAGCTCATTGGAAAACGGCCGCACCCAGGCGATCCGTTTGTTCAACGGTTTCTATGAGGGGCTGCCCGGGCTGGTGGTTGATCTCTACGCCAAAACTTTGGTGGTGGCGAACCACGCCAAAGCTCCAGAGCTACTTGAAAAACCTTCCGAGATAGCCATCAATTTTTTCTTGCAGGCGCTGCCCTGGCTCGAGGCAGTCCTGGTGAAGCAGCGCCATTCCTCCGACCCACTCAAACGCAAGGGCGGCTTGGTTTTCGGCAGCCAGCCCGCCGAGCGGGTGGTGGAAAACGGCGTGACCTATGCTCTGGACTTGCGCTTGAATCAGGACAACAGTTTTTACCTGGATACGCGCAACCTGCGTGGATGGCTAAAAGACCATATGTCTGGAAAGTCTGTGCTGAATTGTTTCGCGTATAGCGGCGCTTTGGGCATCGCAGCCCTGGCAGGCAGGGCGCGCCGCGTTGTTCAGACTGATTTGAATATTCGCGCCCTGGACCTTGCCAAAAAATCCTCCCGGCTGAACAACTTCCCCGGCAGCATGGGCACCCTGCCGCTTGACTACTTCAAGGTGGCCAGCCGCTTTAAGACCAGCGGCGAATTATTCGACTGCGTGATCCTTGACCCGCCTTTGTTCTCCTCCACCGACCAGGGCACGATCAACCTGGCGGAAAACTGGCTCGCCCTCATCAACAAAGCCCGACCGCTGGTCGCGCACGGCGGCTGGCTCGTTGCCATCAATAATGCCCTGTACCTCTCCGGAAAGGAGGTGGTCGAACAACTGGAACCCCTGACCGCATCCACCTATGTGCAAATTGAAGAATACCTCACAGTTCCGCAGGACGTCACGGGTTACCCTGAAACGATTTGCACTGCCCCCCCCACCCCCGCTGCCCCTTTCAACCATCCCACCAAAATCATCATCATGCGGATTGCGCGGAAGGACGGCAGGCTCGCTAAATAATGGTTCGCCTCATTTCAGAAACATTACATGTAGGCGCACATAGGACCTTGTGCTCCTGGCGAAGATGTTTGAAGATTGGAGAAAATTCGATTTGACTTTTATTTTTCCTTATGTTAAAATCTTTGCCACTCCAGCCCTGAGGCAGGGGCTAGAATAATTTTTGCGGGTGTAGTTCAATTGGTAGAACGTCTCCTTGCCAAGGAGAAGGTCGTGGGTCCGAGTCCCATCGCCCGCTCTTATTAGTAAAACTGATATAATACCTATATCAGTTTTTTCTTAAGGCGACGTGGCCAAGTGGCAAGGCAAGAGTCTGCAAAACTCTCATCATGGGTTCAAATCCCATCGTCGCCTCTTTATTTTTCCACATATGCCGTTTACTCCCCGCATTACTCGTTGCAACCCCTATATATAGGGGCGTCGATTTCCACCATTCCCGCGCTGATTTAGCCGCGTCCTGTTTCATGGTAAGAGTCTATGACAAAACCACCTGATTTTCACCTGATTTCGCAATGGGCGGAGGCATTCCTGTTTGACCGCGACGATTGTCTGTTCCTGGGTATTCCAGTTGAGACCAATGATCTGATGCAAATCCAAAACACTGGCATTGTTCCTCATGGAATTTCCAGCCGTCTGAGAAATCCGCCTGAGAGGATCAACCTAGTAAACTGACCAGGTCCGCCAGATCCCGGCAGACATAATCCGGCTTGTAAGGTGTTTCTTGCAAATCTTCCACCTTTGTCTCGCCACTGAGCACCAAAACCGTGGTCATTCCCGCGGTGGTTCCCAAGGCAATATCCGTGTATAGCCGGTCCCCTACCATCACCAGGTTTTCAGGAGCCACACCCATCCTGATCGCCAACTGCACGATGATATTCCGATCCGGCTTACCGAAGATTTTATCCGCCGTCCGCCCGGTCGATGCCTGCACGAGCGCCATGATCGCCCCGATATCCGGTATTAAACCATTGGAAGTTGGGAAGTTGATATCAGGGTGTGTTGCCAGGTAGGGCAGCCCCTGCCGGACAAATCCGCAAAATTTGCACAGTTTCTTATATGTCAGACTGGTATCGTATCCCAACACCAGCACCTCCGGTGCTTCATCTGCCAGTTTTATCCTGGAAGATCTGAAATCCGTTTCCAGGCTCTCAGTTCCCATCAAAAACACACTGCTGCCAGGATAATTTTGCTGTAAAAATCCAATTGTGGCATCCCCGGAAGTGAAAACACGGGCATCGCCTGCCCTGACGCCAAATCCCACCAGCTTTTTGACATAATCGCCGCGACCGTGGGAGGAATTGTTGGTTAAGAAGTAAAAAGGCAGTCCCTTCCGGTTAAAAAGCTCCAGCAGTTCCAACGCTCCAGGCAGCAGCTGGTCACCCAGGAAAAAAGTGCCATCCATATCCAAAATAAAGCCTTTACTTCCGCGTAAATCCAACATGTATAGCTCTCCAGTTTGACATTCAGCATTGATTTACTAAAATAATACTTGCAAGGTAAGTATTTTACTGCCAGAGAAAGCAGAGAGAGAAATGTCAACGAAAACTTATTTTATCCCCAATATCAGTTGTGCCCATTGTGTGCTGCATATCAAAGAGCGCCTGAACGAAATCGAAGGCGTGGAAAAAGTCGAAGGGGATCCAGCCACCAAAGAAGTTGTTGTGGATTTTTTCGAGCCAGCCACGGATGAGATCATCACTGCTGCGCTTGAAGAGATCGATTACCCGCCTAGGAAGTGATCCATGCCTGAATCCCATCAGGTTACTCTGCCAATATTGGGGATGACTTGTGCCAATTGTGTAGCCGCGGTCGAACGCAGCCTGTCAAAGACCGAGGGTGTCGAGGAGGCTTCGGTTAACCTTTCCTCTGAAAGGGCTTCCGTTCGCTTCGACCCAAGCAAAGCCGACCTTCAAACGCTGGTGAGTCAGGTCAGGAAGGCAGGCTATGAGGTCGCGCTTGGAGAAGCCGTCATTCAAATCCAAGGCCTTGACGATCCATCTGACGCGCAGCGTCTCGAAAAAAACGCCAACGCCCTGGAAGGTGTACTTTTCAGCCAGGCTAACATAGCCACAGAGCGCCTGACCATCCGCTACGTTCCCACCATCATCAGCCAGTCTGAAATCAGGCAGGCGATCCACAAAGCCGGCTTCAAACTCGCCGAGGAAAACCAGGCGGTTGAAGATCCCGAAGCCCTTGCACGCCAAAAGGAAATCACCCATCAGCGGAAAATGTTGATCATTTCGCTGATTTTCAGCGTGCCGCTCTTCGTTCTCTCCATGAGTCGTGACCTCGGTTTATTGCCCATGATAATCGCGCACGCTGGATGGCTGGATTGGACCTTCTTCGCACTGGCAACGCCGGTGCAGTTTTACGTGGGTGCCTCCTATTATATCAATGGCTACAAGTCCCTGCGCAACGGTTCTGCCAATATGGATGTTTTGGTGGCACTGGGAACCTCGGCGGCCTATTTCTATTCTGTGGTCGTCCTGCTGGGTTTTGTACCCGGGCACGGTTATTTTGAAACTTCCGCGGTGATCATCACGCTTGTGCGGCTGGGTAAGTATCTTGAAGCACGTGCCAAGGGCGGAGCCAGCGATGCCATCCGCAAGTTGCTGTTTTTGCGTCCCCAAAAAGCCAGTGTCATCCGGGAAGGCATGGAGATTGAAATTAATGCTGACGACGTGCAGATCGGCGATGTGGTCATCGTCCGGCCTGGTGAGAAAGTGCCAGTGGATGGTGTCGTTGTAGATGGCAACTCCAGTGTGGACGAATCCATGCTGACCGGTGAATCTCTGCCAGTGGAAAAAACGCCGGGATTGCCAGTCTATGGAGCGACACTCAATAAAAACGGGCGGCTGGCCTTTGAAGCCACCAAAATTGGCAGGGATACGGTGCTTTCACAAATTATACAGCTGGTGGAGAATGCGCAGGCCAGTAAAGCGCCCATCCAGAACCTGGCAGATAAAATTTCCGCCATCTTCGTCCCGATTGTGATCGCGATCTCTGCGGTAACCTTCCTGACCTGGTATTTTCTAGTTCCCCTGCCAGCCGATTCCCAGGTTACCCTGCTCGCTCGGGCATTGATCAACATGGTGGCGGTGCTGGTGATTGCCTGCCCTTGCGCCATGGGGCTGGCAACTCCTACCGCAGTGATGGTTGGAACCGGTCGCGGCGCAGAAATGGGCATTTTGGTTAAATCCAGTGGAAGCCTGGAAATTGCCGGACAGGTGGATACGGTTGTCCTGGATAAAACCGGCACGTTAACGCGCGGTCAGCCTGAAGTCACCGATATCGTAGTACTGGGCGGCGGATTGAGCGAGGATGAACTGCTGACCCTGGCCGCCTCGGCTGAGACCGGCAGCGAACATCCGTTGGGAGAAGCCATTCAGGCGGCTGCGCAAAAACGCAACCTGGCGCTGAAGGAAACTTCAAGGTTCAAGGCCTCCTCCGGAAAAGGAATGAGCGCCGAGGTGGAGGGCAGGAGCATCGCCATAGGTAATCAGCGTTTCTTGAGCGGACTCGGTGTCGAAACTGTGGCAGCCTCAGAGAACATCTCCAGGCTTGAATCCGAAGCCAAGACGGTGGTTCTGGCTGCCATTGACGGGCAATTGGTCGGCTTGTTTGCCATCATGGATACGCTCAAAGAAAATTCCTCCCAGGTAGTTCAACAACTCCACGACCTTGGCTTGAAGGTGGCTATGTTAACCGGGGATAACGCACAAACCGCCCAAGCCATTGCCGAAAAAGCTGGAATTGACCAGGTTTTCGCCAACTTGTTACCAGCCGACAAGACCAGTCAGATCCAAGCGCTGCAGGCAGCAGGGCACAAAGTCGCCATGGTCGGCGATGGCATCAACGATGCCCCCGCCCTCACCCAGGCCGATGTTGGTATCGCCATTGGCACGGGCACCGATGTGGCAATCGCCTCCGCCCCGATTGTCTCAATCAGCGGTGACTTGACGGCAGTGCCTTTGGCAATCCGTTTATCGCGGAAAACATTGAAGACCATCAGACAAAACTTGTTCTGGGCTTTCTTCTATAACGTGATCTTAATCCCGGCTGCCGCGGCTGGCTTACTCAACCCCATGCTGGCTGCCGGCGCCATGTCCTTCAGCAGCATTTTCGTCGTCACCAACAGTCTTCGGCTCAAGCGTTTCAAGTAACCGCGGATAAATCGCATATTTGGGCTGACGAGAGGGCGCAGGCTGAGTGAAAAAGGCGGAGACTAAACCTGTCAGTTCGGGCGCGCAGAGGTCTCTGCGCCCTTTTCACTCATCTTTTTATGAGAAATCGACTGATTCTTGATTCAAATAAATTCTGGAACAATATTTTCTGAGGTTTTATGGCTTGGATTGACTTTGGGAACTAAACCCTAACACCGTGGAATAGCGCCGCGCGCCAGCCAGTCCACCCTCTCATTCAAGCGGTTCCCGGCATGCCCTTTTACCCACACCCAACTGACCTGATGCTTGTCCATCTCCCGATCGAATTCCTGCCACAATTCAACATTGGCGAGTTTGCCCTCCTTGCGCTGCCAATTGCGCCTTTTCCAATCTGGCAGCCATTCGGTGGCGCCCCGAAGTAAGTAGCTTGAATCGGTATAAAAGACCACTTTACAGGCGCTTTTTAACGCCCGCAGCCCTTCCAGTGCCGCCATGATCTCCATGCGGTTGTTGGTGGTCTCGCACTCCCCCCCAAAGATTTCCTTCTGCTGATTTTTCAGTCTCAAGATGGCTGCCCACCCGCCCGGTCCAGGGTTTCCGCTGCAGGCGCCATCACAATAAATTTCGACTCGCGGCAGGTCACTCATTGCCCTGGTTCCCTCCCAACTCTTGCAAGGTGCTGTCCAACATCTCCAAAACGGTGGGTATATATTGTGCGTCCAGTTGATAGACCCGTCTTAATGCGTCCTGCAGTACCAGGCGCGAAAATGACCAGTTTTGAGCTTCTGGTGCCAGACTGACTTTTACTCCTGCTTGCAGGGCGCTTGCCCAGGCGGGGTGGCTTTGCGCGTAACCCGCCGCGATTTCCTCTGGATCGCCAATCACCGGCCAGTAACCATGCACTGCTGTCAACTGGTCCTGTATCTCAGGTGAAATTAACCAGCGTGCCACCAGCCAGGCACCCAGTTGTTGTTCCGGGCTGCCAG
>JBAQMM010000057.1:0-10464 GCA_049302815.1 Anaerolineaceae bacterium
CGTACATCCGAATGGTTTCCATCTTAAATTCCTTGCTGTACTTCTTGCGTTCTCTGGTCATGAACTTCCTCCGTTTTGATTATATGTCCTCCTTAACTTGCAGTCCATTTTTTCTGGGGAAGTTCAACCCGCTATCGACTACCCGCTATCGACCACCCGCTATCAGCTACCCGCTATCAGCTACCCGCTACCAGCTATCGACCACCCGCTACCCGCTATCAGCTACCCGCTACCAGCTACCCGCTATCAGCTACCAGCTACCCGCTCTACAATATAATCACTAATGAATATCAAACAAAGATAAGGAAAAAACATGAAAGCAGTTATTTTAGCAGGTGGAAAAGGCACGCGCTTGGCACCCTATACGTATGTATTGCCAAAACCGATGATGCCTATTGGTGATAAAGCCATTTTAGAGGTCCTTTTACGCCAAATGAAACACGCTGGCATCAACCATGTTGTCTTGACAGTCGGCCATTTGGCAAGCCTAATGCAAGCCTTTTTTCAGGATGGTCAACAATATGACTTGGACATCACTTATTCTTTTGAGTCCAAGCCACTGGGTACAGCCGGTCCGCTGGCACTTGTGCCTGACCTCGACAAGACCTTCCTGGTCAGCAACGGGGACGTGCTGACACTATTGAACATTGTCGATTTTTTTCGATTTCATCGGGAAGAGGGTGGAATCTGCACGATTGCCATGCACGAGCGTCAACTGCATGTGGACTTGGGTGTAATTGAGCAAAACAACGGTGATTTTCTAGTGACCGGTTATGTTGAAAAACCCACACTTAATTACAAGGTGAGTATGGGTTTATACATATTTGAGCCGCGTGTGTTGGAATACATTCCAGTGGGTGAATACCTTGATTTTCCTGATTTGGTGAAAAAACTGATTGCGAATGGTGAGCGCGTGGTTGGGTACCCGTTCAATGGGTATTGGCGTGACCTGGGGAACCCGGATGACTATACCCAGGCATGCAAGGATTTTGATCTGATGCGTTCCCAGTTCTTACCGGAGGCCTAATCATGCAGTGGCGCGTTCCTTTAGCAGATGTCAACTTTGGTCCTGAAGAAGAAGCGGCAGTCGCAGCGGTTATCCGTTCTGGCTGGCTGACGATGGGGTCTGTCACGCAGGCGTTCGAGCAGGAATTTGCAGCTTTCGTTGGTTCCAAGCACGCCCTGGCGGTAACAAATGCCACTGCGGCACTGCACCTGGCTTGCCTGGCACTTGGCGTTGGACCGGGGGATGAGGTGATCGTACCCTCGCTGACCTTCGTCGCGAGTGTGAATGCGATCCGCTATACGGGTGCTGTACCATTGTTTGCGGATATTGAAAGTCTGGATTGGCTGGATATTTCACCAAATTCAATTGAAGAAGCTATCACCGACCGAACAAAAGCCATTATGGTGGTACATTATGCCGGCTATGCTTGTGACATGCCTGCCATTCTTGAGATTGCCCATCAGCATCACCTTGCCGTGATTGAAGATGCAGCCCATGCAGTAGGCGCATCCCTGAATGAGCGTGCGCTGGGCACCTGGGGGCAGATCGGTTGTTACAGCTTTTTTGGAAACAAAAATTTAACCACCGGCGAGGGCGGCATGCTCGTCACAAATGATGACAAGTTAGCCGAAAAGTCACGCATTCTGCGTTCGCATGGCATGACCACCCTAACTTGGGACCGGCACCAGGGGCATGCCAGCACTTATGACGTGGTGGACCTGGGTTACAACTACCGGATTGACGAGATGCGCTCGGCAATGGGTCGCGTGCAATTGGGACGCATCCCCTCTGGGAATGCCCGGCGTACTGAAATAGTTACGCTTTACCGTGAGTTGCTGGCAGATCTGGCGCCTCAGATAAAAATACCATTTTCCGAAGCGCGTGGTCTGAGCAGCTACCACATCATGCCCGTGTTGTTGCCCGAAGGTGCTGACAGGCAGGCATTCATGGCAGGCATGAAGGACGCAGGCATCCAGACCAGTTGGCATTATCCACCTGCTCATACATTCAGTATATACGCGAAGGAATGGCAAGCCAGAGGGAAGACCTTACCAGTAACAGAAGCTGTGGCGGCACGCGAGGTGACGCTGCCTCTCTACCCGACCATGACAGAAGAGCAAGTGCGATGGGTAGTGGAAGCGATTACAGATTTCTTCCGAATTCCACAAAATACTGATGCAACTTAATTTACCTGTTATGATATCTGTTCTGTTTATCATGTGCCAAAGGCATTTCAATACATCAAGCTAGTCCAGAAAAAACTAAATATTCCCGAAACTCGGGAGGAAAAGGACGAGAATTTTATAGAATGAGCAGAGACGAACGTAACACCCTTACCTTCTCAAAACTGTCATCCTGATGAACACGCTTAAAGCGCAGTGTCATGATCTATCTAGATGAAAACATCTCCGGGAAAGTCGCAATGCAGTCTATGGTGATATCGATAAAGTGAAATCAGAAAGTCATATACGTAGGATAGTTAAAAAGTAGAAGAGGTTATCTTGAAACGATATTTAATGCTTATTTTGTTAGTTATGTCTCTGAGTCTTTCCTCCAGTATAACCACTGGAGTCGCCACCCCCTCGAAAGAACCTGTTTCAGAAATTGAAGAAATACCCAATGTAACTGAATTTGGCGAGATTAAAGTCGTGCGGGTCTATTACGATTCGGCCGAGGATATCAAGCAGCTTTATTCCTTCGACCTGTTTGAATACAACAACCTGGAAGAAAAATATGTGCTTGTGGCGGCTAACGCGAATGAAATCCGCCAAATCCAGGCACTTGGGTTTAAGGTTGTGGTCGATGAAGAAGAGACCACCAATTACCACAAGATGGATATTTTGGAAGAATATCCAATTGGAACCATTCCGCCCCCCTACAATTGCTACCGCACGGTGGAAGAGATTTATGCCTATGCAGCCGCTGTTGCAAGCACCTACCCAAACCTGGCAGAATGGATTGACGTGGGGAATTCCTGGGAGAAGAGCGTTGGGCAGCCAGATGGTTACGACATGATGGTGCTCAAGCTCACCAACAAAACCATAACTGGCGACAAGCCGAAATTATTCATCACAGCCTCCATCCACGCCCGCGAATACACACCGGCTGAATTGGCAGCACGTTTTGCAGAGTACCTGATCCAGAATTACAACACTAATGCAGATGTAAATTGGCTGCTAAATTATCACGAAATTCACATCATGTTCCTTGCCAACCCGGACGGTCGCAAAGAGGCCGAAGGGGGTGAATTGTGGCGCAAGAACACCAATGAGAATTATTGCGGCGTAACCAGCTCTGACCGCGGAGCGGATCTAAATCGTAATTTTGCTTTCCAGTGGGCTTGCTGTGGCGGTTCAACCGCCTACCCATGTGGGGAGACCTACCATGGTCCAAGTGCTGCTTCGGAGCCGGAGACTCAGGCAATACAGAACTATATGCTTCAGATTTTCCCGGATCAACGTGATGATAATCTCAACGATCCTGCCCCTGAGGATGCCACCGGCGTATACCTTGACCTGCATAGTTACGGTGAATTGGTATTATGGCCTTGGGGTTTTTCCGATAATATTCCTCCAAATGGAACTGATTTGCAGACTTTAGGACGTAAGTATGCCTATTTCAATAACTACACTCCCCAGCAGTCTATAGATCTTTATGTTACTGACGGCGGCACCGAAGACTATTCCTACGGGAAGTTGGGTGTGGCTGGTTACTGTTTTGAAGTCGGCGAGGCCTTCTTCGAGGCTTGCGACAACTTTGAGAATTATATCCTGCCAGACAACCTGCCTGCCTTGATCTATGCAGCCAAAACCTCCCGCACGCCTTACATGACCCCTGCCGGACCGGATGCGCTGAACTTGACCTTGAGCCAAAACACTGTTCCTGTTGGCACAATCGCCACCTTGAATGGCACCATTAACGACACGCGTTACAAAAGCGGAACTGGAGAACCCACCCAGGCGATCGCTGAGGCCGAATATGCGCTGGATATCCCCTATTGGGAAGATGGATACGTACCCGTTGCCATGACCCCTGCCGATGGGAATTTTAATGCGAATATCGAGAACGTGACCGCGACGGTCGACACTGCGGGTTGGAGCCAGGGTCGGCACATTTTGTACGTGCGTGGCAAGGATGCCAATAACAATTGGGGCGCGGTTACGGCTATCTTCCTGACCATCACAGGACCTTACAACGAAGCACCCATTGCCGATGACCTGAGCATTTCAACCCTAATGGATACTCCGATATCCTTCACGCTGACCGGTTCGGATCCTGAGGGCGCCCCGATCACCTTCACCATCAGCACCAATCCAGCCCATGGCACCCTGAGCGGAACTGCCCCGGCACTGACCTACACACCCAATCCTGGTTTCATCGGCACGGATAGTTTTACCTTTACTGTTTCCGATGGCGGTCAAGATTCTGAGCCAGGAGTAGTGAGCATTACGGTGAATGGGCTTTTCTATCTACCATGGATTCAAGGAAATGAATAACACCACTGGCGAGTGAGGTGTTTTCAAGATCACAGCAATTCTCAACATGGAAAGGCTCTTTGGGAATTCTGGCAAGCATTGCCTCAACATGCCTTTCCGGTGTGCACAAAACCAGTGACACACCTTGTGAGAATCAAAATATATAGGGTGTGCTCTTCTGTTGAGCACACCGTAGCGCTTGGGAATTCCGGTAAGCATTGCCTCAGCATGCCTTTCCGGTGTGCACAAAACCAGTGACACACCCTATGAGAATCATGATATCTAGGGTGTGCCACTTGATTTACGAAAATTACTTTGGATGGATTTTGACAACTTCATATTGGGAATTGCTGTCAAGATCAGATATTTGTTTACAATACCTTGAAAAAAGTATATAATTATTGCCTTGATAAAGGTCAGTTGTCCAAGGAGACCGTCCTGTAAAAATCTGAATTCCTTCAGAAAGAAAAATCAAACATTGCTGCCAACCTGGCGATTGTCCCGGCACAAGAAGGAAAAAATGCTGTTAATGGATCCTGAAATGCGCCGTCCGAACATCCACGGGCGATTCAATATTAACAACCGAATCGGTCTCAGCAACCCGGTTCGGGGAAACAATCTTTACAAAACGTTGCCCGAAATTTGGGCGGGGTTAAAAACCTGGATATCATCACCAGCAGCAGCCTTCCGCTTAATCCAGCCGAGTTACCGAGCAGCAAACGCATGCTCCGCTTGCTGGAAGAACTTAATAAGTCTGTTTACGATGTCATCATTTTTGACAGCCTGCCCTCACTTGTTTCGAACGCACAAATCCTCTCCACCAGGGCGGATGGCGTTATTTATGTGATATCCCAGGACATACCCGGGCAGTTGCTGTCACATGTCCGCCCGAAGAAATGCGACGCATCAATGCCCGCCTGCTGGGTGTTATAATGAACCAAATTCCGCGCAAGCGGGAGTGTTGCCATGGCGACCTACATCAGCCATGATGGTTATCATCACACCGGAAGACTTGAGGATATTGTGCCGAGATCAGTGAAAAAGACAATCCCGAGGTTGAGGTAGAGCATAGAGGAAAAAGCTTTCAATTAACCAGCTTAGCTTCAATACCAGCGACCAAGACTTTGTCCACCAATCCAGAATTATTGCTGCTGTTTGAAATAAACCTATGGAATCAGATAATCAGATAGATAAAAATACAGGTAATCCGGCGATGATATGTCCATATCTTGGGATAGAGGAGGATGCCACCACCAGTCTTAACTATCCCTCCTCTTGGAACTATTGTTATCATTGTCATCCCAGGGAAGTGCCGATTTTCTCCCACCAAACCGAGTTTTGTCTCACAAAGGGTCATGTGGATTGTCCCGTTTTCACGAGTGATCCTGATCAAAAAATGCCGGGGGAGCTCATCAACCGGGAAGCCAAGGGACCCCGGCGAAAACGCCAACGTTTGTTTTTTCTCATTCCCGTCATCCTTCTCCTCGTGGCGGCACTTATCCTTATTTTCATTCAACACGGAAAGAATACCCCCATGGGCTCCGGTTCGCAGGAGACGCAAGTCCCTACTGTAAAGAAGAGCCTGACCCAATTTGCCGTGATTAATCTTTCGACTCCAACTGCCACACAAACCTCCACCCCCACAAAATCTTTTACACCTACCAAAACCTCACTTCCAACCCCAACCCCCACTCTAATTGAACTGAGAGAACCACATTTCCTGGATACACCCTTTGGAAACGATTATAAGTTCATTATTCATAAGGCTGCCTCCGGGGAAAGTATCCAGTTATTTGCCACGCAGTACAATACCACACCTGACGTTATTAAGTCAGTAAATTACCAGTTATATGTGCCTATCTGGGTTGACTCGATCATCATTATTCCAATGGATATCATCGAGGTAGGCGACCTGCCGGCATTTGAACTTTATTACATTGAAGCAGAAGGTCTGACGATGGCGGAGGTTGCCACGAATTTGGCAGTGGATATTGAAGATTTGACTTATTATAACGACTTGGAACCAGAGGAAGAACTCCAACTAGGTGAATGGTTATTGATCCCAAGGGAACGAAACTACTAGTAACTTTGGGATAATAAGAAATGCCTTCAGTTTTATTTGTTTGCACAGCCAATCGTTTCCGGTCTCCCATTGCGGCTGCGCTGTTTCTGGAAAAGCTTCAGCATGTTGATGGGATATCTGCCTGGCATGTGGAAAGCGCCGGGACATGGGGGGATGCGAACCTTCCCCCAATGAAAGAAGCCTTAAGCGAAGCCGGCAAAAGGAACCTGAATATCCAAACACACCTGTCAAAAACGATCAATGATAAGCTCATGCAGGAATTTGATTTGATCCTGGTCATGGAAGCTGGTCACAAAGAGGCATTGATCAATGAATTTCCTGGCGCGGAGGAGAAAGTGTATCTCTTGTCTGAGGTCGGCGGTGGAGCACCCTACAGCATTCCGGATCCTTTCTTTTCCAAGGAATCAGCCGGAGATGTAGCTGCAGAGATCGAAGACCTTATCGATAAGAAATTTGACCTGATTTACCATTGGTTTGACAACAGCAAGGCTTTCTTGAAATGAACATGGTACTATAGATATGGAGCAGCGCTGACAAAAGAAAGAGTACACATCTTTTGGGCAGTGATTTTAGGGCAACAGTTTCCCCTTGACACGAATACAGGGAAATGATCAACTAAAAAATGCTGAGTCCAAATTACCTTCTATGAATGACCAGGAAAATTTACACTGTCCTTATTTAGGGTTGTTAAATGATGTCAATACGCATTCTGGCTATCCTTCAGCTGTAAATTTCTGTCATCGCAGCAAACCGCTGGAAGTGCCTGCTCCTGTCCACCAACGAGATTTCTGCCTGACCGCCAGTTATTCCGAATGTCCATTAATTTCGACAAAAACAATAAAACATCTGCCCGAGGAATTACGGTTTCCGGATGCCAATCCACGCAAAAAAAGTTTATCGCGTCTCATCACTCGGATAGGTATCATTGCCCTGGTGGCAATAATAATTTTTATTGGCTTATCCAATCCCGATGTTCGGGAAAAAATTAAGTCTGTGTTCGCAAGGACAACTTACGAAGCAGCCCCTCTGGTCATACCCCGAACCAAAACTAGGGTGGAATTTTTCACGCCAACTCAGCCGAGAGTTTACGCGCTCTTTCCGACCTTCACTCCCAGACCGACAAGGACCGCGACTGAATTACCGGTGATTTTATCAACACCCGTGCCATCACCTACACTCATCCAAACGCCCACTCCAGCCTGTGATTTTTCAATCGCCCATATTGGCATTTCCTATTTTTCAGGGAATATGATTCAACTATCCTATGAAACCAACGTTGATCTTCGAGAATACCGCGTCCTCGATGCGTCAGGGCAGCCAACCGCAAGGCTCACGTTACCAGGATTTAAACTCTTTCGAGAGGGGAGCCAGGTTTACATGTACGGCACTTATCTGCGCGACCCAAGCGCACCTACCAGGCTTTATTTGGAAATGATTGCAGCCAAAAATGATCAGGTAAAAATAATCTTTACGGACGCAAACGGTCTTCATTGTTCCAAACCTCTTCTGGTGGCGGACAAAAACCTGTTTATCACCCCCACAGCCCCACAACCCGTCAGCACGCTGATTTCACCCACCCTGACGCTCATACCGCCTGCTACAACTCCCGTACCACCAATCGCAACACCATCCCCATCTGATATTCCTGTTACCTCCACCGTTCCGCCAACTCTGGCTTGGAATAGAAACGCATTTACACCTACTCCTATCGGAGCTCCAGCAACAGGACAATAAGATCTCGAATAAGCTATTATCTCTCACAGATCTTCTGACCTGGCTGCCATAAAACATTTCTGCTTGCGCTCTTGGGTCACAATCAGGTCTTTGTAAAAACACTTTATGATCGAAAATACATCCCTAATAGATAAAACTGAAGAATCGCGTGAATCACCCAATGTTCATATCCCTAGATGAATTAGTCTATACTTAGAAACCAAACCTGATATCAGATTTGAGTAATGATGCAGCCCTATCATGATATCGAGCGTTTTCTGCAATTTGTATCTCCAGACCTGAAGGAGATTGTCTTTGAATTGCGCAACCTGATTGCTGATGTGGCACCTGATGTTACTGAAGACATCCGCCATGGAGGTCTCGCTTACTATTTTGCCCGATCGGGCGGACCGGTCAGTGCCGGCATCTGCGGAATCAGCCTGAAACCCGATCATATTCGACTGTATTTCCCGCATGGCGCCTTTATTCCAGACCCGCAAAGGCTGCTGCAGGGTACAGGCAAAGCCATGCGCTTTGTGGAACTTCGATCTTTTTCGAGTGTGCCTTGGGATGCCATCAGGGAACTCATCCGCGGGCACGCCACTTTTGACCCCCGCTCCCTGTTATCTGATAAGTAAAGGATTTGGAAAATGAAAAAATGCTATCCTGAAGAATGGGCTTTTGCCATTGAGGTTCTGCGGGTTGGAAAAGAAAACAAGGTGGAAGAATGCCGAATAGGATTTGAAATCGGGGATACGTTTACCTGCGAGTATGATACGCCTGCCGGCTTTTGCCCAACCTCCTTCATCAAGATATTTCCGAGCCTGGAAGTGATCCGGTGTGGTGGAGATTGGCGCAAGCTGGGTGCTTCAAAACCAGGTGAGATGAACTTCCTCTGCCCGGATGGCGTGGTTTTATTTCGTATCACTGCCAGGCCGGCGCAGGGTGATAACGTTTTGTCCACTTAAATATGTCACGCGCACTGCGTGATGCGTGACCTACAACTTTTTCACTCATTGGTTGTAGTTTGTCCACTTTTCCTGTCCTCACATAAGGGGACATTCCGACTTTGGGCTAACAACCTCAAATTCGTCCTTGACCGAATCAGACTATTCGTGTAAACTATTACGGTTAACGAATTAGTTAGGAGTGCAAGATGACCCCATTACCGAAGAGAAAGTCCACTTCCGGACGCCGCGATCGCCGTCGTGCGCACGATGCTCTTAGAGCTCGCAACAGCGTTGCCTGCCCCAATTGCGGAGAGCCGCGTTTGCCCCATCGCGTCTGCCCAAAATGTGGATATTATCAGGGTAGAGAAGTTCTCTCCATCGAAAAAGAATAATCCCACCCGCGTTTTCATCCAAAAATCCATACCTTTTGTATGGATTTTTTATTGATTCTTCCTGGACTTGACCAAATAAGGTGTAAATTGCCCCACCAATTGTTTCGGCAGCATGCCGGTAATCTTGATGCCATCTGATTGATGTTGCACAGTTTCGATTTGCCCTTTTTCATGGAACGCGGAAACAAGCTGTCCCTGCTCATACGGCAGGAGTACCACCACCTTCTGATAGGCCGAAAACAACTCCTCCCCGATGTCAGCCAGGAGCCGATCCAAACCGGCACCAGTCTTGGCGCTGATCTGCACTGCACCGGGACCCAGGGATACGCGCAGCTTCTGAAGCGTCTCCTCATCAAGTAAGTCAATTTTGTTGTACACGGTCAGGATGGGAATATCACCCGCCCCAATTTCATGTAGGGTTTCCAACACCGTCATGCGTTGGATTTGGGCGTTTTCATGGGAAAGATCCACCACGTGGACCAACAAATCGGCTTCCGTGATTTCCTCCAATGTTGCGCGGAAAGCAGCCACAAGTTCTGTGGGTAATTTCTGAATAAAACCCACGGTATCAGTTAACAAGATGGATTGCCCGGTAGGCAACTCCAACTGCCGAGTGGTCGGATCGAGTGTGGCAAATAACTGATCCGCCACATAGATATCCGCATGAGCAAGTTTGTTCAAGAGGGTGGATTTGCCGGCATTGGTGTACCCCACCAGAGCCACGACGGGAATGTTGGTTTTGCGCCGATGCCCGCGGTACCGTGAGCGGTGTTCCCGAACTTTATCCAGGTCGTCGTTTAATTTGGCAATTTTTGATTTGACCTCACGGCGGTCAACTTCCAGC
>JBAQMM010000058.1:0-5254 GCA_049302815.1 Anaerolineaceae bacterium
CATCACACCCAGGAGGTTGACATGAAAGCACTGTTCATCGGGGGCACCGGCACGATCAGTTCGGGCTGTTCAAAATTGGCATTGGAGAGAGGTATCGACCTGTACCTGCTCAACCGCGGGCAGTCCATCCGACCTGTTCCGGAAGGCGCAAAGGTGCTGACTGCAGATATCCGCGACCCGCAATCCGTGCGGGCAGCCCTGGGCGGCCTTGAATTTGATATGGTGGCTGATTTTATAGCGTTCAAGCCAGATCATATTGAAACCGATCTGGAGCTTTTCCGCGGACGCACCAGCCAATACATCTTCGTCAGTTCTGCCTCTGCATACCAGACCCCACCGGCGGTTTTGCCTGTGACCGAATCGACCTTCCTGGATAATCCTGTTTGGCAGTACTCGCGGGATAAGGCTGCCTGCGAGGAACGCCTGGAGCGGGCTTACCGCGAGGAGAAATTCCCATTCACTATCGTGCGACCTTCGCATACCTATGACCAGTCATACCTTCCCCTTCACGGGGAGTGGACCAGCGTGGACAGGATGCTGCGCGGGGAGCCGGTGATTGTGCATGGGGACGGCAGCTCGCTTTGGACGCTCACACATAATTCCGATTTTGCCAAGGGGTTTGTTGGTTTGATGGGGAATTCGCATGCCATGGGGGAGGCCTTCCACATCACCTCCGACGAGTGGCTTACCTGGAACCAGATATATGAAACCGTGGCTGCGGCTGCAGGGGTCAAGGCAAAGCTTGTGCATGTCCCATCCGATCTGATTGCGGCTTACGACCCGGTGTGGGGTGACAGCCTGCTGGGGGATAAGACCCACAGCTTCATTTTGGACAATAGCAAGATCAAGCGGGTGGTGCCGGATTTTGTGTGCACCAAGCCGTTCTCGCGCGGGGCGGAAGAGATCATCGCCTGGCATATGGCAGATGCATCCAGGCGCAGGGTGAACGCAGAGTTCAATGGCATTTGCGACAGGATTTTGGCGGGATATGCCAGGGCCTGGCCGGGATAGATCTGTATCAAGTTTATCTGAACAAAGGGAATACTTGTGGCGGATAATCCCGACCCATCGAAACACCGCCACAGCATCAGATTGCCTGAATTCGATTATTCGCAGGCAGGGACCTATTTCGTGACCATTGTCACGCAAGGGCGGCGATGTTCGTTTGGCGAGGTAGTCGGCGTAGAAATGGTGTTGAATGATGTTGGGAGGATGGCAGAGCAGGTATGTCAAGAATTTCCAAGGGTTATTGAGGGTATCGAAGGAAATATATCAGATTATGTCAAATCATTTTCATGGGATTATTTTTTTGATCGATCCCGCAATTACAGAGTGGGAGACCGCGCGAACGGGTAACATTCTTCCGGCAGTTTGGTGGTATATTAACGTTTCGTCATAATCCATGGACACTATCCCAATCGCTTGGGATAATTTGGTACAATCACGTTATCAGATATCATTTTGAATTGCATTTGACCGAGCCGGATGCGCGGTCTGACCCGCATGATTTCCACCTGTCGGAATCCATTAAACGGGGACACGAGGCAGGGGGTTCCCTGATGGAACCACACTAATTCAGGAGGTTTGCCTTGGCTGGCATGAATCAATTTACCCAAAAAGCAAAAAGGGTCCTTAACCAGGCTCAACTGGAGACCGAGCGGATGCGCAAGCAGACCATCGGCACTGAGCACCTTTTGCTTGGGTTAATTTTGGAGGAAGGCACGATCGCCAATCGTGTTTTACGTGACCTTGGTTTGGAACTGGATTCAGTCCGCAACATGGTCGAATCTGAGACCGGTATTGGCGAACAAACCGGTGATATCACCCTGGGTGCTGATACCCAACGGGCGCTCGAGTATGCCCTGGACGAAGCCAGGCGCAGCGAGCAGCCCACAGTTGGCACCGAACACTTATTGCTCGCGCTCAGCCGGGATGAAGATTTCCAGGGCATGAAGATCCTGGCAAAGTTCGGCATCACCCCAGAACAAATCCGCCGGCAGACCCGGCGGGTCATCACCGAGAACCGGCGGGACCGCGAGGAGGACACCCGGCAGGCGCCACCACCGGACATGGAAAAGGGACAGGTGACTTCCGGCCGGCCGGCTGCCCGCAGGAAGGAAAAGGAAACCAGTAAGACCCCTTTGGTGGATCAGCTGGCAACCGACCTGACCAGCCTGGCTGAGGAAGGCAAGTTGGACCCGGTCATCGGACGCAAGAAAGAAATTGAACGGGTCATCCAAATACTGGCGCGGCGCACCAAGAACAACCCTGCCCTGATTGGAGAGCCCGGTGTCGGCAAGACTGCCATCGTGGAAGGGCTGGCGCAGCGCATCGTCGAAGGGGATGTGCCGGCGCTGTTGCTGGATAAACGCGTTCTGCAGTTGGACGTCGGTTCGCTGGTGGCAGGCACGATGTACCGCGGGCAGTTTGAAGAGCGCCTGAAGCGTGTGATTGACGAGCTCAAAAGCTCGGGCGCAATTGTGTTCATTGACGAAGTGCATATGCTGGTGGGAGCCGGTTCGGCTGGCTCTTCGGTGGACGCCGCCAACATCCTTAAGCCTGCCCTTTCCCGCGGGGAGCTGCAGGTGATTGGCGCCACCACCCTGAATGAGTACCGCAAGAATATTGAAAGTGACGCGGCTTTGGAACGGCGTTTCCAGCCCATCGTGGTGGACCAACCGACCGTGGACGAAACCATTGAAATTCTGAAGGGTCTGCGACCCAATTATGAGGAACACCACCGCCTGCACATTGACGACGGAGCGCTGGAAGCGGCTGCCAAGCTGTCCTCACGCTATGTGACCGACCGCTTTTTGCCCGATAAAGCCATCGACCTGGTGGACGAAGCCTCTTCGCGGGTGCGCATGTACAAGAGTCCTTCTGCTGTGAATAGCAAGGACCTGATGACAGAGCTGCGCGATTTGCGCAAGGAACTCAAAGGCGCCCGTTTTGCCGGGGATAACGATGCCATCCAGGCGCTCATGGGCAGGCAGAGTATGTTGGAAGATACCCTGCACGAAATGCAGAACGGCTGGGATCGAACAGCGGCACCGACCGTCACAGCGGAGGATATCGCCGAGGTCATTTCGATGTGGACAGGCATCCCGTTGATGCAAATTGCCAGCGAGGAATCTGCCCGCCTGTTGAACATGGAAGAGGAACTCTCGCAGCGGATTATCGGGCAGGATGAAGCCATCAGGGCCGTCTCCAAGGCGGTCAGGCGTGCCAGGGCAGGATTAAAGAACCCGCACCGCCCGGTTGGATCGTTCATGTTCCTGGGTCCGACGGGCGTGGGGAAGACTGAGCTGACCAAGGCGCTGGCTGAATTAATGTTCGGCAGTGAAGAAGCCCTGATACAGATAGATATGTCGGAATTCATGGAGCGGCACAGCATCAGCCGGCTGGTAGGCGCGCCGCCCGGGTATGTCGGCTACGAAGAGGCTGGTCAGCTGACCGAAGCCATCCGCCGCAAACCTTACTCGATTGTGGTGTTTGATGAAATTGAAAAAGCCCATCCGGAAGCGCTGCACCTTTTGCTCCAAATCATGGAAGAGGGGCATCTCTCGGATGCCAAGGGTCACAAGGTGGACTTCCGCAATGCCATCATCATTATGACCACCAATATCGGTGCGGATTTGATCAAGCGGCAGTCGTCGCTGGGCTTCTCGCTGGAAATAGATCAGGCATTGGAAGAGCAGTCTTCTTACGAAGAGATGAAGAAGAAGTTGATGGAGGCGCTCAAACGCAGTTTCAGACCCGAATTCATCAACCGGTTGGACTCGATTGTGGTATTCCGCGCGCTCAACCGCGAGGATATTCGCAATATCGTTTCGCTCGAGCTTAAGAAGGTCTCCGAGCGGTTGTCAGACTACGACCTGGTGTTGACCGGCAGCGGGGCTGCCCTGGACTACCTGGCGGTGCAGGGCTACGACCCTGAGATGGGCGCCAGACCAGTCCGCCGGGTGATTGAGCAGCAGGTGGAAGAACCACTTTCGGATGCCCTACTGGCGAAAACCTTTGTAGCCGGTGACCAGATTTTGGTTGACCTGGAAGAAAGCACCGATGCCGATGGTGACAAAGTGAAAACCCTGGTTTTGAAACTGGACAAGCCCGAAACCGAACCGGAAACCCCGGAGTTGGTGGGAGCCTAACCAGCCAATGACGAAGGCATACACACGCTATGTCTGTCAGATTTGCGGGAAGGTATCTTCCCAGGCTTTTGGCCGCTGCCCTGGCTGTGATAATTGGGACAGCATGGTCGAAGAAATCGTTGAGCCCGAACCAAGCCGCTCAGCTCGCCAAGTGCACGGGCTGAGCGGTACTTCGCAGCCGCGGCGGCTGGTGGATATTGAAGGGGAAAAGGAAGAACGCGTGCCGATCGAGATGGAAGAGTTCGCGCGCGTCTTGGGCGGGGGGATTGTGCCCGGCTCGATCGTCCTGATCGGCGGTGACCCCGGGATCGGCAAATCCACCCTGACCCTGCAGATGGCAATGCAGCTGGCAGACCGCAATGTGGTGTTGTATGTATCCGGTGAAGAATCGGAACGGCAGATCAAAATGCGCGCCACCCGACTGGCACCCAAAAACCAACAGGACGAAGCCATCCTGCCACAAAAGCTGTTCTTGGTGACCGAGACCAACCTGTCGGTGGTCTTTTCGCATGTACAGACGGTCAAACCTACCCTGCTGGTTATTGATTCCATTCAAACCATGACCCTGCCTGAGATGGAATCGACGGCCGGATCAATTTCGCAGGTGCGCGAATGCGCCGCCCGGCTGCGGGAGCTGGCAAAAACCAGCGGCATAGCGGTCTTTTTGATCGGGCATGTCACCAAGGATGGCACCATTGCCGGTCCGCGCGTGCTCGAGCACATCGTTGATACGGTGCTGTACCTGGAAGGGGAACAGTTCCAGTCTTACCGGCTGCTGCGCTCGGTCAAGAACCGCTTCGGAGCCACCTCAGAGGTGGGTGTGTTTGAGATGCAAGAAAAAGGCATGGTGGAAGTCAGCAATCCTTCCGAGGTGTTTCTGGCAGAACGGATGATCAATGCGCCCGGCTCTGCCATCGCTGTTACTATGGAAGGCACGCGGCCGCTATTGGTGGAGATCCAAGGATTGACCACCCAGACTAATTTTGGCAACCCGCGCCGCAATGCCAACGGGATTGATTTTAACCGCCTGCTGCTGATCACAGCCGTCCTGACCAGAAGGCTGGGACTGCGCCTGGCGGAACAGGACGTGTTTACCAACGTGG
>JBAQMM010000059.1:0-6867 GCA_049302815.1 Anaerolineaceae bacterium
ACATAACTCCACGCGCACATGGGTGTAATACTGAGTTTGCTGGCATAGAAGATGGCGGTCTCTGCACCCGCTTTCTTTATTTCCTCGATAAAAGGTGCCAGCACCATTCCAGTATTGCCCTTATTCATTCACATCCGAAAAATCAGGCAGGGATTCGGCGATGTCTTCTGGATTGTGTCCTTTTTCCAGGCGTTCAACGACCTCTTCAAATTCCGGACCCAGCTCTTCACCGCTCTCTTTGCCCATTTCACGCATCATCCTGCCAAGTTTGCGCGGATCCTGCTCCAATTCTGCCAGGTCAGCATCCTCGCCAAAATCACTCACATCCGTGCTGATGGAATGCCCGATGCGGACGCGTCGGATCAGGCGGCGCACGCTTGTTGAACCGCAGACTGGGCACACAATCTCGATGGCACCGTACTGCGTATAGGTTAGAAATACCTCAAAGCGTTTCTGGCATTGTTCGCAACGAAAATCATAATACGGCATACTTGTTCCTTTGGCTTGGTTTACATAAATTATAATCAAGGTGAAGGATAATCAAAAACAGTGGAAAAGAATATGAATAGTTGTGATCTCCATTTTGGACAAGAGCCTTTTACCCCCATGCTTATCGTAATATCCGGTCCGTCGGGTATCGGTAAGGACGCGGTGGTGCAGGCTCTAAGGGAAAAGAATGCCAATACCCATTTCGTCATTACCATGACCACCAGAGCACCACGCGCGGAAGAAAGGGATGGGGTGGATTATTTCTTTGTGTCCAAACAGGAGTTTGAGTACTTAATTGATCAGGGCGAGCTGATGGAGCACGCCAAGGTCTATTCCGATTACAAGGGTATCCCCAAGGCGCAGGTGAGGCAGGCTCTGCTTTCCGGTAAGGATGTGATTATGCGGCTGGACGTGCAGGGCGCGATGACCGTCCGGAAGT
The DNA here is from genome assembly GCA_049302815.1 of Anaerolineaceae bacterium. Classification (GTDB taxonomy): domain Bacteria; phylum Chloroflexota; class Anaerolineae; order Anaerolineales; family Anaerolineaceae; genus Mesolinea. Next base: position 929 of record JBAQMM010000059.1, read on the forward strand.
TGTGCCCTGAAGCAGTCCTGATCTTTTTAACAGCCAGTTCGCGGGAAGAATGGATCAACCGGCTAACTTCCCGCTGCAGCGAATCCCCTGAAGAGTTCGCTTTGCGCATCTATACTGCCGAAGCTGAATATGACCGGTTGGACGATTTTGATTACATCGTTGTCAACGCCGATAACAAGCTTGGCGAAACCATCGAGACAATTCAAGCCATTATCACAGCCGAACACCATCGGGTCAATCCCAGACAGGTGAACTTATGAGCGACCAGCAACCCACAGAACAGACGCCTTTGGCGCAAGCAGCCCCTCCGGCTGAAAGACAGATCCAAACCGATACGGTCAAACCTGTCATGACCTATGTGATCATGGGTGTGACCGTGCTGGTATTTATTGCCCAGTTGCTCGTCCAGAAATTGACTGGCTATGATCTGCTTTTTCTTTACCTTGGAAAAATACGGGAAGCGATTTTGGTGGGTCAATTGTGGCGGTTGGTGACCCCGATCCTCCTTCATGGATCGGTTTTGCACATCGGATTCAACATGTATGCCCTGTATGTGTTGGGAACGCGCCTGGAAGGGATTTATGGGCATTGGCGCTTTCTGTTACTCTATCTTTTGGCGGGTTTCGGGGGGAACGTGCTTTCGTTTGTGTTGACACCCGCCGCTTCCCTTGGATCTTCCACGGCGATATTTGGGTTGTTGGCAGCTGAAGTGGTGTTCATCCTGCAAAACAGGCAGTTTTTTGGGCAGAGAACTGGCTCTATGCTGATGAATCTGGTGATGATCATGTTGGTCAATCTGGTAATCGGCTTGAACCCATCCATGAATATCGATAATTATGGTCATCTGGGGGGGCTGCTGGCCGGCCTTATCTTTGCCTCCCTGGCAGGGCCCAAATGGAAACTTCAGCGGACTGAGTTGGAAGTCAGGCTGGTGGACATCCGGGGAAAGAAGGAAATTTGGGTAGCGGCTGCCATTGTGTTTATCGGGTTTGGCTTGATGGCAGCCATCCCTTTTCTGCCTAAGTAGGAAGGGGCAATTCAGAGTTACTTTATCTATTCCTTCATCAGCCGCAGGATTTCTACCAGATATGGTTCGGGATCCCGTTGGTAATCAGGCAGCAAGATGTCTGCGTCATCCTGTTTGAAATCGGTGGTTCCTGCCACTGCGATACTGACCATTCCAGCTGCCCTGGCAGCCCGAAGCCCATGAATGGAATCTTCAAAAACCACACAGAGGCGAGGATCCACCGTGAGTCTTTGGGCTGCGCGTAAAAAGATATCAGGCGCAGGTTTGGAGGGCAGGTCATCCCCGGAGACCAAGGTGGCAAAGTAATCGCTAATCTCAAAGCTATCCAGCACTGTTTGAATGTTTTCCCGCGATGCGGAGGAAGCGATGGCCTGCCTGGCACCGTGAGAGTAAAAGTATTCAAACCAGGCACGCACACCAGGGAACAGGTTGGATTGAGTGGGGAGTAGCTCTCGGAAGCGTTCTTCTTTTGCGGTGACCAGCTGCTGATAGTAAGCCTCATCCGGTTCATAGCCGAGGTATATCGGGAGGCTCAGTCGGTTGTTGCTGCCAAAGTTTTGGCGGAAAAGCTCATAGGAAAAAAGCGTCGTGCGGCCGTTCAAGGCTTCCTTCCAGGTCAGGTAATGCAATTCCAAAGTATCCAGGATGGTGCCATCCATATCCCATAAGACCGCCAGGTTACTGATATCCAAAATCTACCTCAATAAGTTAATTCAGCAATTATATCCCTCCTCCCACTCCGTTTCTGGCTTTCGGCTTATTCCCGGTGGGAGAGACAGCCAAGGGGAGAATCCGTGCCTCTGGGTGGATTTTCAGCTTTCTCAACGGACGTGATAAAATCCTGTGCGAATTCATCGCCAGGTTCGTAGTCCAGTCACTTATGGCAGTTGATGCTGTTTTTGCCATCGACTGCGTCTGAAATGCTTGGAAGGCAAGCTTGGCCTGGCAAAATTGCCTAAGGATTGTGGTAGAAAATGAAATTACGAAGCCCAGTGGGGCTCAGCGGCAGCTTTTTTTTCGAAAGGGACCGATGAGTTTTTATCAAAAATTGCTGGTTTTGGACGAAAAGTGGTCTGCTAGGCTGGTCCTGCCTGAGCAAAAATCCCTTTTACGCAGCCTCCTGGTCTTTTTGGGGCACTCATGCGATTCCTGGTATTGGTTGATCGGACTGGCTTTGGTGTGGGTATTGGGCAATCCAGGTCTGAAAAGCCATGCCACCTTTTGGATGTTTGGTTTGGTGCTCCTGGCGGTATTCGTATTACTGATGAAATTCTTGATCCACCGACCGCGACCGGAAGGAGAATGGGGACAGATTTACCGGGTGACCGATCCCCACTCGTTCCCATCGGGGCATGCCGCCCGCGCCATAGCTATTGCGGTGATGGCATCCCGGTTTGGATCGAACGGGCTGGTGGTCGGGTTGGTGATTTGGGCAATTTTGGTGGGGATTTCACGTGTGGCGCTTAAATTGCATTACCTCTCAGACATCCTGATCGGCTGGTTGCTGGGTTTGATCAGCGGGTTAGTCGCAATAACTATTTATCCTGAGGTCATGACCCTTTTATTGGGTCTGTTTCAATAAAAAAGGTGTAAACCGGAGAGATTTACACCTTGTGTGATTGTGCAGTATGGCTAAGCCAGAATCATTGCACTCATCTGCGGCAGTGAAAGTCCGGTGAGTTTGCCACCCTCTACAGTGGAACTGGATTCTCCCAGTTGATCCTGAAGAACAGTACCCTCAGGGATGTTGCCTTTGATATCCAAATCCAACTTGCAAGATTGTTCGTTCAGGTTGATCACCGCCACGACGCTATCGTTTTCATCCTGACGCAAGTAAGCAAACAATCTGTCTTGGGTGAGCAGCGGGGTATAGCTGCCCGTGCGAAGCGCCGGGATGGCATGGTGAAGCAGAACCAGTTCCTTGATTCTGCCGTGCAACTGGTTGTTCCACTCGCTTTCATCCCAGGGGAAGGCTTTACGGCATAAGGGGTCTTTTCCACCGCTCAAGCCGATTTCATCCCCGTAATAGATGCAAGGAGCGCCAGGATAGGTCAACACGAACAGGTAAGCCAGGTATAGCCGCCGCGTATCGCCCTGTACCAGGCTCAGGAAGCGGGGCATGTCGTGACTATCCAGCAGGTTCAATTGCGCAGCGGAGAATTCCTGCGGATAGATGGTGAGTAGATCCTGGGTGCGTTTGGCAAACTGGGCGGCGTCCATGATTTTGGGAACGTTCAATCCCATCATGCCTTCAGCAAGCAGCTGGTCAATTTTGGAGCCGCCAAAGAATGCCAGGCAGGCATGTGTAAGCTGGTAATTCATGACGGCATCGAACATGTCCCCCTTAAGCCAGCGCTGGGCTTCGGAAGGGATTTCGCCGACTATATAAGCATCGGGATTGGCGGTCTTCACCACCGAACGGAACTCCCGCCAGAATTCATCATCATCAATTTCGAAGGGAACATCCAGACGCCAGCCATCGATGCCTTCATCTACCCAGAATCGGGCAACATCGAAAATGAACTTCCGCACCTGGGGATTGTTAGTATTAAGCTTGGGCAGGCTTGGAAGGGACCACCAGCAATCATAATTGGGGGTACCTTCGTAAGCGTGCAGAGGGAAGCCGTGAATGACGAACCAATCCAGATAAGGCGATTTAGGTCCGACCTCGAGGATGTGGTTGAACTGGAAGAAACCCCGGCTGGCATGATTGAAAACTCCATCAAGGACGACCCGGATGTTGCGTTTGTGAGCTGCTTCGAGCAATTCTTTAAAGGCTTTATTTCCGCCGAGCAGAGGATCCACCTGGTAGTAATCATGGGTGTGATAGCGGTGATTGGAGGCGGACTGGAAAATGGGATTAAAGTAGATGGCGTCGATGCCCAGGTCCTCGAGATAATCCAGTTTCTCGCTCACGCCCAGGAGATCGCCGCCTTTAAAGCCGTCGATAGTCGGTAAAGCCTCCCAAGGCTCTAAATTGCCCGGTTTATCAACCCGGGAGCTCCAGGCAAAACGATCTGGGAAAATCTGGTAGAAGACAGCATTTTTTACCCATTCGGGTGTATGGTTTAGTTCAGCCGACATAAGATTCCTTCATCAATTTTAAAATATTGGGGATATTATACAGCGGATGAAAAAAACAGCCCGAACAACACTAAAAGCCAGATGTGACGCACTGGTTTTCATTTGGTTGAGGGTTTTCAGCGAAATGCAGCCTTGATCCTCGTAGGCCTACGGCTCCATTTTTTTTGTTGGCAATGCCCGTGAATTTTGAAGGGGCCGGTTAACTGCTGGCGGTCTTTACAACAGTAATTCTCACTATGGAAAAGCTCTTTGGGAATTCTGGCAAGCATTGCCTCAGCACACCCTATGAAAATCAAAATATAGGGTGTGCTCCTCTGTTTCCTTCGCTTCGCTCGGAATCGCTTTGCAGAAACAGCAGTGAGCACACCGTAGCGCTTGGAAATTCTGGCAACATTACCCGAATATCCCTATCTCTTTCGCTCAGACGAAGCGTGTTTCAAGCGGTTCAGCCCGTTTAGATGAAATAAGCCATGCCAGTGGTTACATGATTTACGAAAATTACTTTAGGTGGATTTTGACAAATTCATATTGAGAATTGCTGTCTTTTACAATCTTTCGCTTGACAAGCATCCTGCGTTTCGGATATCCTTATCGCTGGGAATGGTTAGGTCCCGGTGGGCTTCCTGGTCTTCAAAATCAGTGTCGGGTCGTTACGCGAGCCGTGGTGGGTTCGACTCCCATCCATTCCCGCTTTTTTGAGTCAACGGTGAACATTGAGCACAATACACAAAACTCGTTTTTCTACACTTTTGCTGGTGGTATTGGTGCTGAGCTTGGCCGCCTGCCAGGCCGGCATTCCCACCAGCCAGGTTGTTCCATCCACTGGAACTGAAATCCCGCCCACACCTGAAGCAGTAGTAATTCCGGCGACTCCGACCGCTCCAGCACCGACCGCACTCCCCACTGCCACACTTCCTGCGCTTCCCGATGTGGACATCAGCCGGTTAAATGGGATTGAGCTGACCATTCAACATCCCTGGATCAATGGGCAGGGCGCTGCTTTCGAGGCGCTGGTGGCAGGCTTTAATGCATCTAATGCCTGGGGAATCCAGCTGACAGCTATCGGCACGGGTGGTTTTGAGGCGGTTGCCGACGCACTTACCACTGCCGGCATGCAAACAGACCTGGTGATTGCACGCGGGTTTGACCTGGCATCCTTATCGGGATCGGATTCTCTTGCGGATTTGCGGCCCTATTTTAATGACACCGAATGGGGTGCTGCTGATTATTATCAAAATGAAGCTGTGTTCAGCGTTCTTGCTCCGCAAGCTGGGGAAAATATTTCCTTGTGGTATCTGCCGATCGCCTATGAACCGGGGCTGCTGTACTATAACCAGACCTGGGCGGAGGAACTGGGCTTTGCTGCTCCCCCAAAAACTCCTTCAGAACTGAAGGAGCAGATGCTGGCTGCCTCAGCAGAAAAACTACAGGACGAAAATGTCGATAATAATGGCGCCGGTGGTCTGTGGATCTCTGCTTCCCCCGCCGCTGCGTTGAGTTGGTACCGGGCTTTTTCGGGTCAGTTTGATAAAAATGCTGGCATCCTCAGTTTTAATAACACCGCTGCCACTGAAAGTTTTACTTATCTGAAAACCTTGTTTGATGAAGATGTTTCCTGGATTGGGGCGCAACTTGTTCCCCATGGCTATTTCAGCGACAGGCTGGCGCTGGCTTACGAAGGTACCCTGGACGATCTGCCCATCCAGGAAGGTGCTTTTTCGCGGGCTAGCTCGGAGGATGAATGGGTCACCCTGCCTTATCCGACCGCGGATGGCGTGGGCAGCCTTAGCATGGAAACGGTAGCCGTGGCTGTGGCAGCTGGCAGCCC
>JBAQMM010000060.1:0-6122 GCA_049302815.1 Anaerolineaceae bacterium
CCGTCACAGACCAGCGAACCATCCGCCTGGACGGTGGCTTTGATCTCTCCCTCACTGCCGAAAAAGAGCGCCTGCCCGGGCTCGATGAAGCCCTGCTCCACCAGTGCCCCAAAGGGGATTCGATCGAGGTTCCTGGGGTTGGCAGTGATGTAAATGGGCGCGTTAAATTCCAGCTGCATATACCTGGAGAGCCGCTTTTCAGCGTTATGGACATAATTTGGCTCGACTTCAATGCCAATGTAGTGCCGCTGCAGCTTCTTCGCCATGACGCCAGTGGTTCCCGTCCCAAAGAAGGGGTCCAGCACCACATCCCCCGGATTAGTGGTTGCCAGCAGGATGCGGTACAGCAGCGCTTCGGGTTTCTGGGTGGGGTGGACTTTATGCCCGTCTTCCTTAAGGCGCTCCGGACCAGTGCAGATTGGAATGAACCAGTCCGAGCGCATCTGCAGGTCGTCATTCAGGGCTTTCATGGCGTGGTAGTTGAAGGTGTACCTGGCACCCATGGTTTTCTGTGCCCACAGCAGGGTCTCGTGGGCATTGGTGAAGCGCACCCCCTTAAAGTTGGGCATGGGATTGGACTTGACCCACACGATGTCGTTGAGGATCCAGTAGTTCAGGTCCTGCAGAATTCGCCCGACCCGGTAAATATTGTGGTACGAGCCGATCACCCACAGCGTGCCGGTGGGCTTGAGCAGCCGGCGGCACTCGCTCAGCCAGGCTCTAGTAAATTCATCATAGGCATTGAGGTTTTCGAACTTATCCCAGGCTTCGTCGACGCCATCCACGCGAGTGGTGTTGGGACGCCAGAGTTCTTCATTCAGTTGCAGGTTGTAAGGAGGATCCGCGAAGACCAGGTCAACTGATTCGGCGGGAAGTGTTGGCATTACTTCCAGGCAGTTGCCCAAAATGACCCTGTCAAGCCAGAGATCAAGCGGATTCTCCATGATGGTATCATTGTACCGGAGGCCGGGTAAAAATGGGAAAAATTTTGGAAAAAATGTAAAAACGTTTTTATTTACTAGTGGTCAGTCATGCTGATATGGATGGATAAAGGTGAGGCAATTTGATACGAGCATCCTTAGTGCGGAATTGCCAGTGAATGATCGCGTGGATCTCGTTTCGTTTGTTGGTAATCGTTTGAACCTCTTTTTCAAGGATGGTTTGGTCAGGTATGTGTTGTTTCAACATTCTGCTGAAGGCGCTCAATTCAATTTCTGCCATATCCAGCCAACTGCCGTGTTTGGGTGTGAAATGAAATTCCAGCTTTTTGAGAATCCGGCGAGCTTCTTCTGGCGGAAATGCCTCGTACAAAGCAGTCGGTTTATGCGTGCCGAGATTGTCCAGAACAATGCGGATCAGGATGGCATCCGGGTAAAGCACATCCACCAACCATTTCATGCATTCTGCAAAATCAATCATCGTATGTCGTTCTGTGATCCTAACATGCCTTTGGCCCGCCAGGGGTTCATTGCTGTGCATGCTTCGAAAAGCATATTCAAATTGCGGACACCATTGCGCTTGTATATTCATAATCATTGCGTTGCTTGCGCCCTGCTTTACATGGGTATCCCTTCCGCGTTTCTTCAATCAACTGTTTCTGCCCTTCATCAAAGCAAACCTGGGGGTATCGGGCATCATAAGGACGCTCGTATTGATCCAGTACGTCTTCCATACAAGCCACATATTCCGCACTGGCTTCCGGAATACACCACATTTCCTTCTGCCACGGCTTTATAGCGTTTTTTTAAGCGTCCGGCGCACGGTTTCATAGGATATCGCATCCACCACCGCTAACTCCACCATCTTTCCGGCCAATAAGCGTAAGGTCCAATGCTCGTGCCCTTCTGGAACCTGGCTGCAGGCTGTGGCAATTAAGGTCGCTTCGGCCCGTCCATCTAATTTGCGTCTTTGCCCTGGGCGTGGATCTTCGTTCAAGGCTTTTTGCAAACCGCCCAACACAAACCGCTTGCGAATCCGTTCTACACAAGGTCGGCTCACATTCAAGGCCGACATGATCTGTGGATCTGATAAACCCTCGTTCGCTTTCAGTAAAATCAGCGCACGTTTCATCTGGCGGGCTTTGATTTTGCCTTTTCGGGTCATTTCGAACAATGTCTGTTGTTCTTCATTATTTAGGTTTACATGGTACAGTTTCTTTGGCATTTTGGATGTCTCCTCGCTCCCTTTGGTTGCAAGGTTTGTTCCATCCTATTCATTATGACTGACTAGTAGTAGTGTTTCGCGTTTTTTTATCTTAATTGTGAATCCAAGGAAATTCATACTTGTAAAAGTAATACATAAGTATTGCAATAATTCTATCATAATTAACTGATGTTGTGCAGCCTTAAGAGCTTGAAGTTCATCAAAAGCTATATGAGTAGCCTTGAGATACAAACGAGCCCGCAATGCAAAATGACTGAGGTGTTGCTTTATTTTCAAACATTCCAACTTAAACGCAGCATACAAAACAGTAAAGATATGATTGTTTTGCGTCACCACACGGTGCACAGATGCTTTTCCCAATGCAGCATTTTGTTTAAGCGATTTCGCGAAGCATGCACAGCAATGGAAGACTTCCACGGCCATCGTTTTTGATAGGTCGAGAGAATAGCCTTCTGCGTCCAGTTGTGTCACTGCAGGCCAGATAGAAAACCCCGTACTGCCATCGTTGTTGATGAAAACTTGGTGCACAAAGCACACAGGAAAAGGCACGTCTTTGAGCCAGTCTGTAAATACCGTTTCTTCCAGCCAGGGCAATCCCTCAATCGGAGTGAAACGCTTGGCTTGATGATCTTTCGCACTCACCGCAACCAAACGATTGCTTTTGAGCGCACAGACAAACTCTTTTTTGAGCGTTTCGTGGATATGGCACATGTTTTCTTTGGATGAAAACCAGATATCAAATAAAACAAAACGAAACAGCACCTTGTTTTGCACACAAACCTGGAGCATCTCTCGCATCAATTCGTTTTTTGTAACTGGCTCGTTTGTGCTGGTGCGTCTTGAGATTGCTATACCCAATTGGTTTTTTGATGATCTCGAACGCCACCGGAATGGAAATGTCATCAACATGGTGCAAACAGTTGAGAAGATTGAAGCCCTGTACTGCCCGACCTTTGCTGTGGTCATAATGCCAACACATCACTTCATTTTCGTCGGTATAGGGCTTTTCCTGAATCGTGTCTTCGAATATCAGTACCCCGTCTTCCCGTTCCACTTTTCGTACTGTCGCTTTGACTTCCAGCTATAAGTCTTTCGAGACGTATTCCCCTCCTGATAGAAATCGGGTTATCTGGTCATGGCTGACTTGTCCTTCCACCATCCTTGAAAGACCGGTTGTCATGGCATATCCAAACGTGCTGATAAATTAATCTGTGTATAACTTCTAAATATTCTTTGTTCATGCCCAAATCTTACCTTTTTTTTCTGCCTCGTGCGTAACAGCTGTTAATCAGGTAAAATTCCATGCGATAAGCCAAAACAAGGAATTACATGAGCATCACCGACCAGCTTTCCAGCAGAATAAACCAGCACAGTGACCAGGCGAATATTGACCTGGCGGAGCAAATCGCGAACGAAGGCAATATGAAAGCCGTATCCGAGCTTGCCGAAGGCCTCGAAGCGAAAGATGCCGCGCTTCAAAGCGATTGTGTCAAGACCCTATACGAGATTGGCAAGCGCCGTCCCGAGCTGATTGCCCCCTACGCCAGTCTTTTTCTCAAGCTCCTGCGCAGCAGAAATAACCGCATGGTCTGGGGTGGCATGATGGCGCTCGAAACAATCGCGGAAATCCAGGCAGACCAGATCTTTCCTGAGGCTGGCTTCATCCAAAAAACCATTCAAAAGGGTTCCACCATTACCAGGGATGCCGGCATTGGCACCATGGCGGGCGTGGCACGGGCGCGCGCGGAATACAACCGGGCACTGATGCCATTCTTGCTGGAGCATGTGCGCACCTGCCGCCCTGCCAGCGTTCCGCAGCACGCGGAAAAGGTCTTCACAGCCATCAACTCAGATACCGCGCCGGACTTCTTGTCAATTCTGCGCCAACGGCTGCCCGATCTGACCCCTTCGCAGACCAAACGCGTTCAAAAAATGATAAAAACCCTTGAAAAGGATTCACACTAATCATGTTTGAATGGGATCTCACCGCGCGGGATGGGCAAGCCAGGGCTGGCACTTTTACAACCCCCCACGGTGTCTTACATACGCCGATCTTCGCTCCGGTTGGAACCCAGGCCACAGTCAAATCCCTCACCCCGGTCCAACTGGAGGAATTGGGCGCGGAATTGGTGCTGGCAAACACCTACCATCTGTTTTTGCGCCCCGGAGACGCGCTGGTGGCTGAAATGGGCGGGCTTCACGAATTCATGCAGTGGTCCAAACCGATGTTGACCGATTCAGGCGGCTTCCAGGTATTCTCCCTCACCAATTCCCGCAAAATCGACCGGGATGGGGTTACCTTCAAGTCGCACATTGATGGATCCATGAAGCGGCTGACCCCGGAAACTTCCATTCAGGTGCAGGAAAACCTGGGCGCCGATATCATCATGGCTTTTGATGAGTGCGCCACCCCCACTGAATATGACTACGCCCGCCTTGCCATGCAGCGCACCCATGCCTGGGCGCGGCGCTGCCAGAATGCCAAAACTCGCCCCGACCAGGCGCTCTTTGGGATTGTGCAGGGCGGGATATTCCCGGATTTGCGCTTGGAATCTGCCCTCCAGATCAGTTCCATGGGCTTCCCGGGACATGCCATCGGCGGGCTTTCGGTGGGTGAATCCAAACCTGATATGTACCGAACCATTGCGCAGGTGAACGCCATCCTGCCGGAGAACAAACCCCGATACCTGATGGGCGTCGGCACCCCTGAGGACCTAATTGAGGGCGTGCTGCGGGGGGTGGACATTTTCGATTGCGTTTTGCCAACCCGCCTGGCAAGGCACAACAGCGCCATGACCATGACCGGCCGCCTGAATTTGCTAAACGCCGGCTATGCGCATGACGAATCCCCCATCGATGCCGGCTGCCAGTGCTACACCTGCCAGCACTTCTCGCGTGCCTACCTGCGCCACCTGATCAATGCCAAGGAAATGCTGGCCGCCACTCTGCTTTCCATCCACAATCTGCATACCCTGTTGAACCTCGCGCGGGAAATGCGCCGGGCTATCATGGCCGGGCAGATGGAGCCTTTCGCGCGGGATGCCCTGGCCAAACTCAGATCCAATTCAATCTCAGAGGAATCACAATGACTTTTATCCAATCCATCATCTTAGGAATCGTTCAGGGTTTGACCGAATTTTTGCCCATCTCCTCCTCTGCCCACCTGGTTTTGGTGCCATATCTGCTCAATTGGAACCTGGCACCGGCAGAGGCGTTCGTGTTTGACGTCCTGGTGCAGCTCGGCACTCTGGTGGCAGTGATCGTCTATTTTTGGAAAGACCTGGTAACGCTATTTAAGGCCATGGTCGCGGGGGTTAAAACCCATCAACCTCTTCAGCAAGCGGACAGCCGCCTAGGTTGGCTGATCGTGCTCGCCACCATTCCAGCCGGTCTGGCCGGGCTCTTGCTTAAAGATAAGGTGGAGGCAGCCTTCAGTAATCCAGTCCTGACCGCTGTAATGCTGTTTGTAACCGCGGTTTTGCTCACGCTGAGCGAGGTACTCTCAAAAAAAACGCGGGGTTCCCGCGACATGCAGCCCAAGGATGCCCTGATTATTGGCTTGTTTCAAGCTGTCTCGATTTTCCCAGGGATTTCCCGCTCTGGCTCCACCATTTCCGGCAGTCTGTTGCGAGGCTTCAAACGGCAGGACGCTGCCCGGGTCTCTTTTCTTATGGCTGTGCCTATCATGTCCGCTGCCGGTTTACTGGCGGTGATCGACTTGTTTTCCATGCCAGCGCCGGCTGGGTTCCTGCCAGTTGTCATCGTGGGTTTCCTGGTCGCCATGGTGGTCGGCTATCTGTCCATCCGCTGGTTTATGGGCTTCTTGAAGCAAAACACCCTGCTGCCTTTCGCGGTTTACTGCGGGCTGCTTTCCGTAATTGTCATTCTGGTGACTTATGCGCGTTAAGCTGGGCGGGCTCCTGCCGGCACTGTTCCTGGGTGTGCTCGCTGGCTGCCAG
>JBAQMM010000061.1:0-2240 GCA_049302815.1 Anaerolineaceae bacterium
GATCATAAAAACTGCTTTCATAGGCAATCAGACACATAAACGAACCAACAAATGCACATATTGCCAACTCAAAATGATCAAAAGTGTCGTTTTTTCACAAAAAGAAATTTAGATGCAATTGCCCTGAGGAAATGGCAGCAATTCTCAATTGGAAAAGCTCTTTGGGAATTCCGGTAAGCATTGCTTCAACATTCCGTTCTGGTGTGCTCCACAGAAGTTCACACCGTAGTGGTTATCTCGTTCGTTCAGATGAAGCGTGTTTCAAGCGGTTTAGCCCGTTTACATGAAATGAGTCCACCGCAAAAACTCCGTTTTCAAAAAACGTCTGAAATTTTCTCCCACTTCGATCACGTTTTTTGGTATTTTAAGGGTTGAAAGTGTTTATTTTATACTGTTTTCAATAGAATAGCCCCACTTTTACTGGGAAAGAATTGCAGGCTGACCTTTTTGCAGGAGAGTCAAGAAATAAGTCTTGTCAGTCGTTACTTGATTTACGAAAATTACTTTGGATGAATTTTGACAAATTCATATTGAGAATTACTGAGGGAATTGTTAGCCTGAAATCACAACCCTTTGACGGAAAAGATCAACCTTTGTACGATGGTCAGAAGAAGAGATTTAGAAAATTAGAAACTGCAATTTACGGGAAAGGTTGTGAAAATCTGTGGGCAAAGAGCGGATAGTGTTTCGAAGCGAGATGCGGTGCTTCTTAGGCGGAGAATGGCGAGGCATGAGGCTTCCACCAAGTTCAAGTGAAGGGGTATCTCCTGGCTGCATGAGTATACAAGGTTGGAGGCGCTGCACTCAACGGCTGGAGGGGAACCTTTGTGGAGCGCTTATCCACGCTTTCACATTGATGAGCGAACGCTGCTCAAATAGAATCAACGAGAGGGCATTTTCCCGCGGCTTGCTGCGAGGATGGGGATTTCAAGAATTTTGTTTTATTTGAGGCGCTTATTTCTATGGGAATTTAGCCGGTTCGGAGCTTTTCCCGCGGAGAAGCACTTTTGCAGTAAGGGATCAGAGCGATACGGGACCCCGCCTTGCAAGAGAGCACGCAATCGCGTTGACAGAATAGGAGAGCAGGTCTACGACCGCGCTATTTGGCAGTATTGGGCATGTTTCACGTGAAACATCTGATTCAATGGCGACCATTTGTTTCACGTGAAACGATTAGGGGATGATCATCTGGCGTTCCTGGGTGGTGGACTCGGTTTCACCGGTCAGAAATGCCAGCGCCTGCCCGGTGCTGTCGTCCATCACCAGGTCGAGATGGTGCTTCGGACGGAAATCGCTGACCTGGATCAGGTGCAGGCGGTCTTCCAACTGCCCTTCGACCTCGATCCATTCGGAGAGACGGTTTGGGGTGATGGTAAAGAACTCTTGATTGAAGAAAGCCTTGCCAATATTGATCGCCAAAGGATAGATTTGACCTTCCAGCAGGTCCTGGAAAAAGTGAGTCCCCAGGGAGGGTTCCGTGGCGATGCCGATGGAACCCCCGGAAAGTTCGATCAGGGCTTTGCTGTTGAATATGTCGGCATAATCCACGTGGATGCCCAGATCTGGGTTGGAAGTGCCCCATCGCCCCGGACCGATGCAGATGAAGGTTTCGGATTTGAGGCTGGCGTTGAGCCGACCGATGGCACGTTCCAGCTGGTAACGATCGGAGCTGGCGCGAATGGCAAAATACGCCTCAGGTGGGACGTAAGCAACGTAGCGGATGTTTTGCACCGTTCCACCTGAGACCAGGCTGGTGGCGGTGAAGACCTTATCGGCGTCGTTGATCTGTTGGGGGAGCAGGTAAACCCCTTCTTTGATAGTGCCCAATGGCCGGCATTGGATCAAAGTGATCTGGACTTTGGGCTTTCCATTGACTTCCTGGATTCCGGCGGTAAATTCCACGTCAATGGGAGTGCTGTATTCACCTTCGAGGGTTTTAAGCAGTTCGCGCATGAGTTCAGGAAAATTGGTGTGCCGCAGGAGTTCATCGAAGGTCAGCACCAGGTCCATGGGGCTGCCTTCCAGCAGGTTGCTGCGCAGGGAATGGATGTAACCATCGCTATCCACCTGGGCAAAGAAACGTAATTGGGGCGTGTGGGCATCCAGGACCTCGCGGACGGGCAGGGTGGCAAAGGCGTTCTTCTTCAGATCGATCAGATCGATGAACTGCTGTGAATAGCGCCGGATGGTCTGGGCAGAACTGGAGGGGTTGAGGGTGGGATGACTGAGCGCCACCAGGC
>JBAQMM010000062.1:0-13368 GCA_049302815.1 Anaerolineaceae bacterium
CTCACCCGCTACGTCAATGCCGGCCACATCGCCCGTGCAGTTCTCGAAGCAACCGCATATCAGACTCGCGAAGTCTTGGATGCCATGAACCTGGATTCCGGTGTCCAACTTAAGGCGTTGAAAGTGGACGGCGGCATGGTCTTCAACGAGCTGCTGATGCAGTTCCAATCCGACATCCTCGGCGTCCCGGTCATTCGCCCAATTGTGGCTGAAACCACCGCCCTCGGCGCTGCCTATGCCGCCGGTTTGGCTGTTGGTTTCTGGGCTAAGGTCGATGATCTGCGTGTCAACTGGGGCAAGGACAAGGAATGGCGACCCCAGATGGGCGCTGAAGAACGCGCCAAGCTCTACAAGGGCTGGAAGAAAGCTGTCACCCGCACATTCGATTGGGTCGAAGCATAATCAATCTGTCGGCTTAACAATTAGGGGCGGCGCTTCCACGTCGCCCCTATGTTTTCACCTCAGGCAGTCAGCCTGAACCGGGAGCAAGCAATGAGTAAAGAGAAAAAACAACCTGCCAAGGAAGTGGATGAACGAAGCATGAGAGAGCCATGGCTCCAAAAAAAGAAGGGGTTGCTAGTCATTGGAATTGTAAGTGTGGTTATGTTTGTATTAGTAGCATATCAGATTGTTAAGGGGAGTGGTCAGTGGGGTCAGGCCATCTTGTGGGGTTTGGTCGTTGGCGGTAGTATCTGGCTGGTATTTTATGGAATGACCTGGTTCCACACGCTATTCAACAAAAAGAAATAATCATTCGCAGTGAATTATCGTGCCTGTGAGAGAATGTCCGCGTAAAGCTTAGTAAGGGTGGCTAAAATCAGGTAGAGTTATAATTTTGGGATTGCTTTTTTATTCGAATAAGGGTTACACATGGTAAATATCCTCCTTGTATCACACAGTAAAAAGTTGGCCGATGGAGTCGCGGATCTGGTGCGCCAAATGGCTCCGTCGGAGTCGGTAAAGATTTCCGTGGCAGCCGGTATTGGAGATAACAACCAGGAACTGGGAACCAACGCGGTGGAAATCATGCAAGCGCTCACGGACCTGCAGTCCCCGGAAGGGGTGCTCGTCCTGATGGACCTGGGCAGTGCCGTCTTGAGCACAGAAATGGCGCTTGCCATGTTGGACGATGAGGTTAAAGCCAGGATTCGCATGTGCCCGGCGCCGTTTGTGGAAGGCGCGATTGCTGCCGGTGTTCAAGCCAATATGGGCTCGGACCTGCAGGCAGTTTACCGGGAGGCAATGGGCGCGCTAAGAGCCAAACAGGAACAGGTGGCACCAGGCACACTGGAAGAACCAGCCGCCGCCCCTGCTGAAGAAGCCCCCGTGGAAGCCAGCCAGGACGTGCGCGAGATAACTCTGACCGTAACCAACGAATCCGGCCTGCACGCCCGCCCAGCCGCGTTGTTTGCGAAAACCATCGGGGGTCACGATGCCAAAGTTTCGGTTACCAACCTCACGGAAAGCAAAGGGCCGATTGTCATCAACGGATTGATTGCGGTGATGCTTTTGGCAGCAAAGAAGGGGCATGTCCTCAGGATTCAGGCTGAGGGGAACCAAAAAAACGAGGTCATCACGGCGCTGATCGACTTGTTCGCGAACAATTTCGGCGAATAAGTTTTATCCGCCTTTGCTGCTGGTAGTATTCACTACTGCCGCCCGCTTGTTGCCCGCTATCGCGCAAGAGTCACTCTTCTCTTTGGCATAACAACTGCACAACCTCTGGTGGGATTCTTTTTCTGCCGGAGGTTGTTTTCATGCCGCACTTCAAAAAACCTTTCCAGGTCTCGCTTTTCGTAGCCCTGATTGTTTGGAATGCTGTGATCCTGGCATCCCTGAGCTCATCACACAAGGAAGAAACCACGAAACAGGTGATCCCCCCGAAACAAAGCAAACAGGTGCAAGATTTCAAAGTGTATATCCCACTTGCCAGCAAAGCCGCGCCCGTTGAGGTGCTGAAAAACTCCAGCGTTTACACCGAGTCTGATGGGGAGGAAGTGCTGCACATTGTAGGTGAGGTTGCCAATAATTCCAACAAGCCCATCCAAAACGTCACCCTGACAGCAAGCTTGTATCGGTCAGCCAGCTCCACATCCATTGCCACCATTCATGGGCAGCCATTCCAGCAAGTAATCGGACCGGGAGAACGGGCTTGTTTCAATCTGTATATTCTCAAGCCGGCCAAGTACGCCAGTTATTCCCTGGCTCAGCCAAATTATCAGACCAGCCCAGACCTCTTCCCCGAGTTCACCTTCTCGGAGGTAGCAGCCGGCTTTGACGCGAACAATGCCTGGTATCAAATTCGTGGAAAGGCGCAGAACCAATCGGGGGCAGCGCTTGATAACATCCGCGTGGTGGGAACGCTTTACAACCCCCAAGGCGATGTGGTGGGATGCGATCAGAGTTTTGTGTCCTTCACGGAAGAAAACCCTTACGAAGCGGGAGATTTTACGCTGTACTACATGGATCACCTGTACTCCCGGACCGATTCCTACCAGTTGGGAGTGACCGGCAGCCAGCCTTGAGGTATGGAGCGGTCAGCAACAACGTTTGGTCCACAGGTCGCCAGCCCCGATAACTTCTGTTCGCTCCGGGCTCCGACCGAGAGCGGGCGTTTGACCGCAGGTCTCCATCCTCTGATGGATATGCATGGATGAGGCAAGTCTCATCCGCGACAGGCGTTCGCAGCGTGGGCGAGCTCATCCGAATTATGTAGGTCACACTTCCTGTGTGACACGTCAGGCGGAACGCCTGACCTACAACGTTTGCATCCACCCACCTATTGAGTGCAAAACTTCTGTTCGCTCCGGGCTCCGACCGAGAGCGGGCGTTTGACCGCAGGTCTTCATCCTCTGATGGATATACAGGGATGAGGCTTGCCTCATCTGCCCAACGGACCATTATACAATTTCAGATCGGGCAAGTGAGCTCCCTACAGCTGAAGTTTGGATGACAAAATGGGAAAGCCCATTCCCTTGTACGACGAAAGTTTGTATAACGAATAATCCCCCATCCATCATCACACGCACATGCTGACAAGCCCTGACAAAAAGTCCTGGCATTTTTATTACAGTTTTGCAGAAACCTCTTGACAAATCCTCCGAGAGTATTTATAGTTTAGCGCACTTAACTATCAAGAAAGGTTTATTATGTCTGAGACACTGCTGATCGTATTACACGAATGGGCTGAACAAGCCATGCTACGCTCCATGAACGCGCTCATTCGCTTCAACCAGTCCAATGGACTTACCTTTTCCCAGTCCAATTCCCTTTTCTTTCTCAAAAACGAACCTCAGGCAACCATCAATGACCTTGCCGACCATCTCGGCATTACCAAGGCGGCGGTTTCACAGCTGGTGGAACGCATGGTGGGGCAGGGTCTGGTGAACCGTCAGGAAGACCCACAGGATCGGCGCAGTAAACGATTAACCCTGACACCCCTTGGTGACACCATAGTTGAAGAAGCCTGGCATGCGCGCCATGCCTGGTTGGAGGAACTGGTAAAGACCTATACACCTGCCCAGCAGGAAATGCTGGAACCTGCCTTGAACCTGTTGATTGATGGTTTACACAGAATAAACAGAGAAAAAAATATCGCAGTTAACCCTATAAAGAATGCAAGAGAATAATCGCTTATGAAAAGACTCCTACCCTATATCAAACCCTATTGGCCGGCAATTTTGCTGACCATTGGCTTACTGTACATCATGGCCAACGCCGATCTGGCACTGCCAGATTATCTTTCCCAGATTGTCAATATCGGCATTCAACAGAGCGGCGTAGAAACCGGCGTACCCGATGCCATCCGAAAAACGGAAATGGACAACCTGGCCCTTTTCCAATCAGAAACTGATCATGCGGAAGTCCTCGCAAATTACCGCCTGGTCGATCCTCAAAGCGCGGACGCAGCCGAACTGGCGGAAACCTACCCGGTTCTGAAGGACCAAGCCATCTATGTGCTGAGCACTTCAGATGAGGCAACCCTGACCCAATTGGAAACACTAATGACCAAACCGCTGGTTTTGCTCAGTGGAATGCGGCAGATTCAGGAAAATCCCGATCAGGCCACTTCCCTGCTCGGAGCAGATTTTGCCCAAAAGATGAAGCAAATACCCGCAGGCACAGATCTGGTGGCGTTGTTTGCCCAGATGTCGGCAGCTCAACGCGCCCAGCTGCTGGATGGGATTGATCAACACCTGACCACGCTGGAAGGCACCATTCTCAATCAAATGGCGGTGCGTGCCATCAGTGCGGAGTATAGCGCCATGGGGCTGGACATGCAAAAAGTGCAGACAAACTACATCCTGCGCATTGGCAGTTCCATGGTGTTGATGTCCCTCCTGGCCGCTGCCACCTCCATCACGGTCAGTTACCTGGCAGCCCGCACTTCCGCCAGCGTGGCAAGAGACGTCCGCTCCGCCTTGTTTTCCCACGTGGAAAAGTTTTCCAGCGCGGAGTTCAACAATTTCTCAACCGCCTCCCTGATCACCCGCACGACCAACGATATTTCCCAAGTCCAACAGGTCATTTTCATGGTGATGCGGATGGCTTTCACAGCGCCAATCATGGGTATTGGTGGCGTCATCCGCGCGATTGATAAAAGCCCCAATATGTGGTGGCTGATCGCCCTCGCGGTGGGTTTGCTGCTCATGGTGATTTCGATTGTGTTTATCATCGCCATGCCCAAGTTCAAAATCATGCAGAGCCTGGTGGACCGGCTCAACCTGGTCACGCGGGAAAACCTGTCCGGACTTATGGTGGTCCGTGCTTTCAATAAAGAAGGTTTTGAAGAGGAGCGTTTCGATCAGGCGAACCAAAGACTGACCAAAACCAATGTCTTCATTGGCAGGACGATGACGGTTGTTTTCCCGGTCGTGAACCTGGTGATGACCGGGCTGAGCGTCCTAATCATCTGGGTCGGCGCCAAAGAAATAGCCCAGTCCACCCTGCAGATTGGGGACATGATGGCATTCATGCAATACGCCAACCAGATCATGTTCTCCTTCGTCAACCTGGCCATGTTGCTGATCTTTCTGCCGCGCGCGGCTGTTTCTGGTGATCGCATAGCCGACGTTCTTGAAACACCCATCCAGATCCAAGATCCAGTTGTCCCTGTCCAGTATGAGACGCCCGTGCGGGGTAAAGTGGAATTTTTGGACGTGGATTTTCGTTACCCGGGAGCTGATGAGGACGTCTTGCACGACATCACCTTCACAGCCCTACCCGGGCAGGTGACGTCCATTATTGGATCCACCGGCAGCGGCAAGTCCACCCTGGTGAACCTGGTGCCCCGCTTTTTCGAGGTCAGCAATGGCAGCATTAAAGTGGATGGCATCGATATCCGCAACGTGACCCAGCATGATCTGCGCGAGCAGATCGGTTTTATCCCACAAAAAGGGCTGCTTTTCAGTGGTACCATCGAATCCAACCTGCAAGTTGCTAAACCGCAAGCCACGGAAGCGGACATGCTTGAATCCATCGAAATCGCTCAGGCAAGCGATTTTGTTCTCGCCAATCCTGAGGGACTGCAGGCTGAAATCTCGCAGGGAGGCATCAATGTTTCCGGAGGCCAAAAACAGCGCCTCTCGATTGCCCGGGCGTTGGTTAAAAAGCCGCCTATTTACATCTTTGATGATAGTTTCTCTGCGTTGGATTTCAAAACCGACGCGGCTTTACGGCAGGCACTGAAGGACAAGGTCAGCGACAGTACGGTGTTGATCGTCACCCAACGGGTTGCCACTGCCAAAAATTCGGATCAAATCCTGGTTTTGGATAATGGAAGGATCGTTGGGAAGGGTACCCACCGTGAATTGATGCAAACATGCCTGACTTACCAGGAGATTGCCAACTCACAGTTGAGCAAGGAGGAACTGGCATGAACGACAAACCGAAACCTGAAACAACCCAAACACCCAATAAACCATTGCCTAAACCCAGTAAAAAACCGCAGGGTCCCAATGTGCACGGCGGCGGACCCATGTCATTGCTGCCTGGTGAGAAAGCCCACGACTTCAAAGGCAGTATGACTCAGTTGCTTTCCTACCTGGGGAAGTACCGTTGGATCATCATTGGAGTTCTATTGATTGCGGCTGTGTCCACAGTCTTTTCCATTTTCGGACCAAAAATCCTTGGGCAGGCAACTACCGCGCTGTATGAAGGCGTGGTTCGGATAGTTCAGGGTGATCCGCGCGGGATCGACATGGAAGAAATTGCCACCATCCTGCTGCGCGTGCTGGCACTCTATGGCGCCTCGGCATTGCTCGACCTGATCCAGGGCTTCCTGATGACCAATGTGTCAGCCGATATCACCTACCGGTTCCGCAAGGAAATTGCCGCCAAGATCAACCACCTGCCGTTAAGCTTCTTCGATAAGGTCACCCAAGGCGAAGTTCTCTCGCGCGTGACCAACGATGTGGATACGATCAGTCAGACCCTCAATCAGAGCCTCTCCCAAATCATCACTTCTATCACAGGTGTGGTGGGCATCCTGATCATGATGATGACCATTAATGTCACCATGACCCTGATTGCCCTGACCATCGTCCCGCTTTCCATGCTGCTCATCCGCTTTGTGGTCAGCCGTTCCCAAAAATACTTCCGCCAACAGCAGGAGTATTTGGGGCACATCAACGGGCACGTGGAAGAAATGTACGGCGGGCATGTGGTCCTCAAAGCTTTCAATGGGGAGCAGGCCAGCATTGACCAGTTTGACAGTCTGAACAACACTCTCTTCAACAGCGCCTGGAAATCGCAGCTGCTTTCCACCATGATCATGCCGTTCATGCGCTTCATCGGCAACCTGGGCTATGTGGCTGTCGCCATCCTGGGCGGCAACCTGGTGATCCGCAACCAGCTTTCCATCGGGAATATCCAGGCATTCATCCAGTACATGCGTTCATTCCAGCAGCCTCTGATGAACATAGCGAACATTTCCAATGTGCTGCAGCAGACTGCCGCGGCAGCAGAACGGGTTTTCCAATTCTTGGGCGAACCCGAGGAACTGGCTGATCCGGTTGATCCAGTCATTCCCGGAGAAATCCATGGTGAGGTGGAATTCAAACACGTGCATTTCGGGTATGATCCGCAGAATATCATCATCAAAGACTTCTCAGTCAAAGTTGAACCAGGTCAACAAATCGCCATTGTAGGACCGACCGGGGCGGGCAAGACCACCTTGGTCAAACTGCTGATGCGCTTCTACGAACTCGACGGTGGTGAAATTTTGGTGGATGACACCAATATCACCCGCTTCACCCGCAAAGATCTGCGCAGCATTTTTGGGATGGTGCTGCAGGACACCTGGCTGTTCAATGACACCATCCGTGAAAATATCCGCTATGGACGCGAAGAAGCCACCGATGAAGAGGTGATGCGCGCCGCCGATATGGCTTACGCCGATCACTACATCCGCACCCTGCCGGGCAGCTATGACATGGTCTTAAATGAGGATGCCAGCAACGTCTCAGCCGGGCAAAAACAGCTTCTGACGATTGCCCGGGCAGTTCTGGCAGACCCTACCATTTTGATTCTGGATGAAGCCACCAGTTCGGTGGATACCCGTACGGAAGTCCTGATCCAGAAAGCTATGGATAAGTTAATGCGCGGACGCACCAGTTTCATCATTGCCCACCGGCTCTCCACCATTAAGAATGCCGATCGGATCCTGGTTATTCGGGATGGTGATATTGTGGAGCAGGGCAACCATGAAAACCTGATGGAACAGAATGGTTTTTATGCTGATCTTTACAACAGCCAGTTTCTCGGTCAGGTCAGTAATTAGTCAATGAGAAGGTCACCAAGCGGGCACTAACTGCGGACCTCGCATGGTTGTTTGGAACTTAAATCAGGCGGCATAGGCAAATATGCCAACCGCCTGATTTTCTCTGATAAAATATTCAGGATGATTATCACCCTTACCCCCAACCCAAGTGTAGATCGCACCCTGCGCATTCCTCAATTGCGTTTCAACGAAATTCTGCGGGCGCATGATGTCCAGATCGGTTGGGGCGGTAAGGGTTTCAACGTATCCAGAGCCCTGCGCATTCTTAACCAGGACACCCTGGCGCTAGGCTGGGTGGGCGGCAGCACCGGTAAGATGCTTGAAGATGGTCTGAACAAGCTGGGCATTCAGACCGATTTTGTGTGGGTAAAAGAGGAAACGCGCACCAATACAGTCGCCCAGGAAGATGAAGGTGAGTGGTACATTCGGCTCAACGAACCGGGACCGCATATTCCTGAGGAAGCCATCCAGGCACTCTTAATCAAAGCGTTGTCGTATGCCAGCGGGAATGACATCTGGGTGGCATCCGGCAGCCTGCCTCAGGATGTTCCCGAGGATTTCTATGCGCAGCTTATTCGCCTGCTGAAGCAAAAGGGGGTGCGGGTCTTCTTTGACGGCAACGACCAGGCGCTCAAGCTTGGGGTGGCAGAAGCTCCCTACCTGGTCAAACCAGATATCACGGAAGCAGAAGCTTTCGTAGGGTTTCCGATCACCACTTATGAAGACGCCAAACGGGCTGTGCTGCCATTCTTACGCCAGGGAATCCAACACGTCGGGCTGTCCATCGGTGGGTTGGGGCTGCTGCTGGCATCCCAACACGAAATGGTGCTCGCAGCGCCTCCCAAAGTAGCAATCCGGAACGTGACCGGCGCCGGCGATTCTCTCATGGCAGGCATGGTTTATGGATTTTCAAAGGACTTTCCGCTGATTGAGGTGGCCCGCTTTGGCGCTGCCTTTGGTGCCGTGCTGGTCACCACTGAATCTCTGAGCCAGGTTACCTATGAAGATGTTCAAGCCATGCTGCCCCGCGTTGATGCGCGAACAGTGAATGTTATGTAAGCCCCGCGCAGGCATCCTTTCACATCTGTACATCAGCATATATCCGCTTAACGCGCGCCCGACCGGGAGGGTGAATTGATGCGGCAGCAAGCACCTCTGCTGAACTACCGACCCTCAAAAAAGAAGAGATTTCAGATCAATTTTAAATTGACCGCTGGATTATGCTGGGAAATACTTCCCAGGTATCATTCTCCTTCCGGCGCGGCCTGTTCTTCAGTCGGAACAGGGAGTTCCTGCCAGCTCACTTGGGCAAACCAGGTATTTCCGGAGAGCAACAACAACCCCAACAAGCGCAACGAAGCCCCAATTGGATCGTTATTCCCTGTTTGGGCTTGCTCCAGGTCGTCCCAAAGCTGGTTGACCAAAACTTGATCCCCCAGGCAGATGGCAGCCGGGGCGCAGCATGCCAATAATGCCAGCGGGCTGTATTGACCGGATGTCTCTTCCTTGGTGACCTCAATCGGACTGATTTTCGCGGAGAGATCGGCACAGGCTGTTCGAACCAGCAGCTCGATTTCGGAGGACCAACCCGCCAGGTCCGCCTTAGCCTGCCAAAGGTCATGCAAACCCAGCTGTAAAACCAGCAAAGCCAGCCGCGCTTCCTTGGCGGAGCCGTCGCCCGTCAGACGGGCATCTGGGTCTGCCAGGATAGTATGGGCTCTTTTTTCCAACCCGCCTGAAAGCCTTTTCCAATCCGGGTTTCCGGTGGCATGTTCAAAAACCTTGAAGAAATAAGGGGAATGGATTTCAGTGCTATTTTCCGTCTGGGTTGTACTTTCATATAAGGGCAGCAGAACCGTCAATTTTTCCCGCGCGATGATACTGTAATGGAACCGGTCAGATTCCTGCCACTGTGATAGCGCGGCAATCAAAGCGAAAACCATCCAGGCTTCGCTATGCGGGTCGGCTTCAAGCCGTTTGCCCGGGACCACATCCGGCATGACCTGCCAGCTCATCAGTTCCGCTGAATTCGCGCTGGGATGCGCGAGGCAGAATGCCACCAGGCGGTCTAACCGGGACTGCGCCCCCAAGTCATCGCCTGCCATCAAGATCGAGATGAGCAGGGCAAGCCCCTGCCCGAAGCTGGTGCCAGTCACCTGGTAACGTAGCCAATGCTTCTCCACGCCTGAGCGCAGAAATGCCCGCCCCGGTTCCTGATCGGGCAGCAGGTATTTTTCAAGCCATTCACGATAGGCAAGCCGAATTTTGTCATTCATCTCTTCGCCGCTCAGCATGCCAGGTCTTATCAGACCGGTCGGCAGGTTTTGGCGTTGAGGGAAGGGAAAACTCGACTGGCTCAGCGTATCCATGGAGACAGCCTTGCGCTGTTTGCGGATCCCCAGGATCAGCAGCACCACCGCGACGATCAAAACCACGATAAAAATGACACTGCAGACAAGTGTGGGCGTTGAAGCAATTTCAGGATTCATTGGCATCTTCGCGAGGTTTTCTGGTGGTCGTGCGTGCCCTGTAATCACCGCCAGCCTTCTTTACCGGCTCGTGATCTCCCGGCCTGTCGTGACTGTACGAGCCACTGGACGGCGATCCGGATTTGGGGTGGTCTTTCCAGTTTCCGCTTCTTTGTGCTCCGCCAGCCGGCTTGTGACCGCTGGGATACCCGCTATTTTTATGCTCTGAGCGCTCCCGATAGGGTTTCGCGCCCGAGCGATTCTCTTTAGGCTTGCCCTTCCCTGACCAGGTGGATCTGCCCTGGTAAGGCCGCTCCCCAGCCGGCCGTTCTGGTCGATCAGAACCTTTGGATTGGTCTTCTCCCGGCCAATTGGACTGCTTGCGGTAAGGGCGTTCGCCGGCAGGTCTGTTGCCTCGATAGCTGCCTGCAGGTTTTCCTGATTCAGCGGAACCCTGTGTCTTGTTCCTGTCCGACCAGTTTGATTGCTGGTGATAAGACCGCTCACCGGCTGGCTTTCCCGGTTCATCGGAACCTCGCACCTTGTCCTTGTCTGACCACCCGGGGCGCTGGCGATAAGACCGCTCACCGGCTGGTTTGTCGCCGCGATAGCTGCCTAAAGGTCTTTCCCCCTGGGATTGACCTGGTGTTCTGCCTGATCGCTCCCGATAGGACGATCCGCTTTTCCTCGGATAATCTGCTCCTGTGCCCCTGCCCTCCTGCCGGCGGCTGGTGGGGCGCTCTTCAGAGTTTTGTTTGTGCTCCTGCCAGGTTTTAGGCGGTTGGTTGTTGAAGTTATCGCCATAATCATCCCGGATCACCCTGACCTCAGCACTCTCATGGTCCGCCGACTGGCAGGGTTTTTTCCGTCTGTCTGGATAACTGGTGTCCAGCTCGCGTTCATTGGACCTTTGACTGAACCCCCCGCCAGCAGCACCGCTCTCCCGTCCGATTCTTCCGCCTGCCTGGTAATTCGGGCGATCTTGCGGGTATCCAGGCCGGCCCGCGCGTTCACGATCCTCGCGGGGTTTCGCGTCCTGGGAGCTGGTTTGTGCCCCTTCCGTATCCTGACGGGGGAATCGGCTGGAACTATCGGACTGGTGGGGGTAGCCCTGACCAGTCGGTTTTCGGGAATGTCTGTCCCGATCAGAGTCGTAGTGCTTGCTCATGGGTGTTCTCCCTGCATCCGTCGAGGTGGTGCCCTTATTGGTGCGCCAGCCGGTGATGATAGCTTTTTGCTTCATCTTACCGGTCAAACCTTTTTCAACAAACAATGCTTCCCCGGTAAAAGGGTCTTGTTCGGTGTAGTACATCAGGCTGGCATAAGTGGAGGGTGTCGGGGTGAAAATCTGTACCTGTTCAGGTAAAACGCCTAATTTCTCGCCGGCAAATTGCTGCAACGCGATCATATCAGTGTCCGTGCAGCCCGGGTAAGCAGCGATCATGTAATAAGTCAGATATTGTTCTTTGCCCAGGCTTTCGTTGATTGCTTCAAAGCGGCGTTTAAACGCCAACAGGCTTGTCGTTCCCGGTTTGCGCATGCGCTTCAACACCGCGCTTTGCGAATGTTCCGGTGCCAGTTTGAGCTGACCGGAAACGTGATGACCTACCAGTTCTGCCAGGTAAGCTTCTCCATAATTTGCGTCTGCCATCACCAGGTCGTGCCGGATGCCGGACCCGATGAAGACTTTGCGAACTCCTTCGACCTGGCGCAGCGCTTTGAGCAGTTCGGTTAGGGGTTGATGCGTGATACCCAGCAGCGGGCAAACTTCAGGATAGATGCAGCTCTTATCCTGGCAGGCTCCGCGCAAACCCTTAACCCGGCACTCAAACCCATACATATTGGCAGTCGGTCCTGAAAGATCGCTAATGATGCCCCGAAAATCCGGGCGTTCGCCCATCTTGCGCGCCTCTGCCACGATGGATTGTTTGGAGCGCCAGGTGACCCGCCTGCCTTCATGGACGGCAATGGCACAGAAATTACACTCGCCGTAGCAGCCGCGATGGGTTGGGATGGCATGACGAATAGTTTCCAGCGCCCGCACCTCACCCATGGCGGCATAGTAGGGATGCGCGGCATGTTCAAACTCTAAACCGTAAACCGCGTCCATCTGTTCCGTGGTCAGGGTGGCAGCCGGCGGATTTTGGATGACGAACCGGTCGCCATAACGCTGTGCCAGACCTCGGGCGCTGATGGGGTCGTTATTCTGGTAGAACTGGTGGAACATGCTGGTAAAGACGGCTTTATCCACCTGAACCGCTTCAAAGCTGGGCAGTTCCAGGTAACCTTCCGGCATGACTGGGCTTGCGTAGACCAGACCCCGCAAGGTGGTCGGGTCAGTTCCATCCCGCAGCGCACGGGCCAGTTCCAGGATGGACAGATCCGCCATGCCGTAGAGCAGGTAGTTTGCCTTGGCGTCCAAAAGGATGGAACGGCGGAGGGAGTCCGACCAATAATCGTAGTGCGCTACCCGGCGCAAAGAAGCTTCCACCCCACCCAAAACGATTGGCACGGTGCCTTTGAAATACTGCCTGATCAGGTTGCTGTAGACAATGCATGCGCGGTCAGGCCTTTTGGTGTTGAGCCCGCCGGGGGTATGGTCATCGGTGCGACGGGGCTTACCCAGGGCGGTCGTATTGGCAACCATGGAGTCCACTGCCCCAGCCGAGATCCCCCAAAATAGTTTTGGTTCACCCAGGCGGGTGATATCCTCGGAACTGTGGATACCGGGCTGGGCGATGATGCCCACGCGATAGCCGGCCGCCAGCAGCTGCTTGCCGATCAGCGCAATGCCGTTATAAGGGCTATCGATATACGTGTCGCCGCTGACCAGGATCACATCCAGCTGTGACCAACTCAGAGCGTTCAGTTCTTTGGGGGTGGTTGGAATAAACATGGCTTAATCATACTCGATTAAGAGGCTGCCCGCTTTGTATGAGGTTGGTCATTGCGCCAGGGAGATGACTGCGATGATCAGATATGTCCCAAAGCCCACAGAACCGCTTTCCTCAATCAGAGTAAATGCAGGTCACTTCCTCACCATCCAGAACGACACCCTCACCATAACTGAGCGTTTGGAGAGGGTAGGCCGCCAGCGCATCCGCGTGCTGCCGGTATAAC
>JBAQMM010000063.1:0-3429 GCA_049302815.1 Anaerolineaceae bacterium
ACTTAGAAGCAAGCATTGGCATGTGTGATACGCTTGATACGTTCAGACAGCTCAGACCGAGAATTCAATGGTGTCTTTGTACCCGTTATTGAGAGCAGCCCAGTTGGGTTTGCGTTTAGAGCCCATCCCCTCCGGCTAAAGAGTTTCTTAGTAGAATTACTGGTGCAAAGCCCCACAACTTCTGTTTACCCAAGCCTTATGGTATAATACTTTCATGCGATACTGAAAACCAACCCAACTTCACCAGTGGTTGGTTTTTTTAATTTAATTTCCCCAAAGGAGGGCTTACCATGCAACACCTAAACTTACCAGGACCAAAGGCGCAAGCCATGATCAAGCGCGATAACGCTGTTATTTCCCCTTCCTATCCGCGCGGTTATCCCTTCGTGATGGATCACGGCAAGGGTACCGAAGTTTGGGATGTGGACGGAAACCGCTTTTTGGATTTTGAGGCGGGCATAGCGGTCGCTTCCACCGGGCATAGCCACCCGGAAGTGGTCAAAGCCATCCAAAATCAGGCGGAGAATTTCATTCACATCTCCTCTGATTTTTATCATGAAAACTGGGTCAGACTGGCAGAGAAACTCTCGGAGATCGCCCCGTGGAGTGGTCCATCTGCCTGTTTCATGACCAACTCCGGCACGGAGAGTGTTGAGGCTGCCATCAAGTTGGCGCGCTACCATACGGGCAGCACCCAGTTCATCGGTTTTTTGGGCGCCTTTCATGGCAGAACGCTCGGTGCCGTGACCTTTACCGCCAGCAAAGCCAATTACAAAGGCGGTTTCTTCCCCCTGATGAACGGCGTGGTGCATGTGCCCTTTCCCAATCCTTACCGTCCGATCCTCGAAAGGAGACCCGGCATGGGCGACGGAGAGACTGTGGTAGCTTACATTGAAGAGGAAATCCTAGGGCACCTGATCCCGGGTGACGATGTCGCCGGCATTCTGGTTGAACCTGTGCAAGGTGAAGGTGGGTACATTTTTCCGCCTGACGATTTCTTCCCAGCCTTGCGTCAATTGTGCGATAAGCACGATATTCTGCTGATCGTCGATGAGGTGCAGTCCGGCATGGGCCGCACCGGTCAATGGTGGGCGATTGAAAACTATGGCGTGGAGCCTGATATCATCCTTTCCGCCAAGGGCATCGCCTCCGGCATGCCACTGGGTGCCATGATCACCAAAAAAGAAGTGATGGACTGGCCCAAAGGCTCCCACGGCAATACCTACGGCGGCAACCCGATCGCTTGTGCCGCTGCGCTGGCAACCATCAAGTTGATTGAAGAGCAGTATCTTGAAAATACCCGGGTGACCGGCGCCTACACCAAGGATGTCCTGGAAGAGCTGGCTGCCAAACACCCCAGCATCGGTGACGTGCGTGGGATGGGTTTCATGCTCGGGGTGGAGTTTGTGGACAACAAGGAGACCAAGCATCCTGCCGAGAGTCTGCGTGACGATATTATCTTTAACGCCTTTGAGCGCGGGTTGTTGACTTTGGGCTGCGGCAAGAGTGTTATCCGCATCACGCCTCCGCTTTCCACCACAAAGTCGGAAGTGGATGAAGCCATGCTGATCTTTGACGAAGCCATCGGGCTGGCAGAGAAAAAGCACCTCATGCTCTAACAACTACCTTAGCAAAATGATGAGCGCAGGGCATCCAACCTTGCGCTCATTTCTTTTAACTTGGGATACAATTACCTCATGTTACCGGATTATCGGGTTCGACAACGCGACTACCTGCTTGAAATCTCCCGAGCAATGACCGAAGAGCTGGATCTGGACGCGCTGCTGCTGCGCATTTTACGCGTCGCGGTGGAGATGCTTACAGGTCATGCCGGCTTTATCGCCCTGGTGGATGAGCACAAGGGCTGGCATATTACCGTCAATGAGGGTATTCCCCAACCATTGCTCAATTACATTGAGCGCTGGCTGGAATCGCTGCCGGTGAGCGATGACCAGAATGAGGTGCACATTCCCGAAATCAATCGTATGCTGAATGACATTAGCATGGGCATGATTTCCGGTGTGGGCATCATGATGATCTTTCAGAAGAAGATCATCGGGCAGATCTATGTTTTTCGCAACTACCGGGGCAGTTTTTCCACCAATGATCGCATCCTCTTGGGTAGTTTTGCCAACCAGGCTGCCATCGCCGTGCGCAACGCCAGGCTTTACAATGAGACGAGAGAGCAATCCCTGCGGCTGGGGGCTTTGCTGGATTCCGTCGCCGACGGGATATTGATCCTCACTCCCCAGCTGGTGGTTGAGCGGGTCAATAAATCTCTGGAAAGGCTCCTGAACACTACCGAGGCAAACTGCGTTGGCAAACCTTTTCAGCAGGTTCTCCGCTGGACAAAGCCTCCTCAGGGGACGCCGCTGTCGGAAGTGGTTGCCAATATTTGGCCTGCCGCCACCCAGGATCATTTTTATATCGAAGGGGATTTGGAACGCAAAGGGCTGCGCGAACCCTTGCCAGTTGGGATAACCTACGGACCCCTGTTTTCTCAGCAGGGAAAGCTGCTCAACGTGATTGCCTCGGTCAGGGATATCACCCGCTTCAGGACCGCGGAGGAAATGCAGACGAGCTTTATCTCAGTGGTCAGTCATGAGCTTAAAACACCAATCGCCCTGATCAAAGGGTACGTCAGCACGCTACGTCGGGATGACGTCCAGTGGGATCGGGATGTGATCGCTGAGAGCCTGCAGGTCATCGAAGAAGAGACAGACCACCTGACCGATATGGTCGATGACCTGCTGGATGCCACCCGCCTTCAGGCTGGTGGTTTCACCCTCAAAAAGGCCGAAATTTCCATACCAGAAATCGCTAATTACCTGGTTCCCCGCTTTTCCACGCAGACCACTGCGCACACGATCACCGTGAACTTCCCTAAAGACTACCCAACCGTGGTTGCTGATGAGGAGCGCATCCGGCAGGTGCTCTCCAACCTGATTGGTAATTCCATCAAATACACTCCGGGAGGGGAGATACTCATCAGCGGCAAGGTCAGACCCAAAGACATTGTTGTCTGTGTCAGTGACCAGGGCAAAGGCATAGACCCGCGCGATATTTCCCTTGTGTTTGACCGCTTCTATCGCTCGGAGGAAGCCGCCAAAACCACCAAGGGCACCGGGTTGGGTTTGTACCTGTGCAAGGAGATTATTAAGGCGCATGGGGGCAAAATCTGGGTGGATGAGACCTACAAGGAAGGATCGCGCATGTGCTTCTCCCTGCCTCGCAACCCCGATTTTCCCTCTCCTTAACCTCACCAGAAAATGGATTACGCTGCCCATCTTCCAGCGGGGTTCAAGCTTTTTCATCTAAACGAGACCAGCTCGACCAATGACGTCTGCCTTGCCATGGCGGAAGCTGGCTCTCCTGATGGTTGTGTGGTCGTGGCAGACGCGCAAACCCGGGGACGTGGAAGGGCGGGAC
>JBAQMM010000064.1:0-2568 GCA_049302815.1 Anaerolineaceae bacterium
GGTGCTGGCTGCCCTGCCGGCCTGGTTCCTGCATTCCCGCACCGCCTTTGAAACCAGCCTGGGCGTTTCCATGTTCAGCCTTTTCATCTACTTCTACCTGAGCTATCGCCTGGTCACCCGCCGGCACTTGCCACTGGCACTTCTGTTTGGAGCCCTGGCTTTTTATGCCTACAGCCCCATGCAGTTGGTGGTGGTGCTGATGGGTTTGATCCTGCTCATCAGCGACTTCCGCTATCACCTGGCGGACCGTCAGGGCTTGCTCAGGGCGATGCTGGTCCTGCTCATACTGGTGCTGCCCTACGCCTTGTTCCGCTACCAGCATCCCGGTGCCCTCATCCAACACTTGCACCAGTTACAGTCCTATTGGGTGGGCAATGCCTCTTTCTTCCAGAAAATGGGTAGCTTTTTCTTGCGCTATGTCCGCGCTTTTGACCCCACCTACTGGTTTTTCCCCAACCAGGTTGATTTGGTGCGCCACCAGATGAAGGGTATGGGGCATATGCCCCTCTACAGCCTGCCACTGGTGTTGACCGGGTTGATACTTTCTCTCAAGCGGCTGCGCGAACCGGCATGGAGGGTGGTCCTGGTGGCGCTTTTAACGGTGCCAACCGGCGCAGCCCTGGTGGACGTGGCCATCACCCGCTTGCTGTCCATGGTCATCCCCATGGGATACCTGTTCTGCCTGGGTCTGGATTATGTAATCCAGTGGCTGAGCCAGCGGTTCGAGCATGCAAGGACCTTCAGCCTGGCAGCATTCGCTTTGCTGGCAGCCGCCAGCCTGCTAATGACCGGCGATGCCCTACACAACAGCTCCACCTGGTACGAGGATTACGGTCTTTATGGTATGCAGTGGGGCGGTAAGACCTTGTTCGACGAGATCAGCGCTTTCCAGGAAGCCAACCCAGAAAAACAGGTGGCTTTGAGCCCCTCCTGGGCTAATGGCACGGACGTGATCGCGCGTTTTTTCTTGAGCGATCCCCTTCCCATCAAGGTGGGCACAATCGAGCCTTACGCCCTTTATCCTATGCCGTTGGATGAAAACCAGGTTTTCGTCATGACTCCCGAAGAATACGCCTGGATGCAGACCACCAATAAATTCCAGGACGCGCGGGTGCTCCAGATTCTGCCCTATCCCAATGGAGAGCCCGGCTTCTACTTTGTCAGCCTGCGCTATGTGGACAATATTGACGCCATCTTCGCGCAGGAATTGGCACAACGCCGCCAACCCAAAACCGCCAACCTGAGCCTTCTGGGGCAGGAAGTACCGGTGGAATACTCTCCATTGGATATTAACGATATCTACCAGGCTTTTGACGGCAACGAGAACACCCTGATTCGCACTTTTGAAGCCAACCCTCTGGTGATCACACTCGACTTTCCACAGCCGGTGGAATTGAGCCAGGTGACTGTCCTGGTCGGAAACAGCCCCAGCCGGCTCCAGGTCGAAATCACCTCCCCGGGTGAGGAGAACCCAATCATCTTCACGGAGGAAGCGGAGGCTTCTGATGAAATTCGTCCGCTGACGGTTACATTTGATGAAAAGATGCTGGTCAGCCGGTTAAAGCTTTCTCTGCTCAGCACGGACGATGGGGAACCTGCCCACGTTCACCTGTGGGAAGTGGAACTTAGATAAGATTTAGTACAAGTTTATTGATAGCATATTATTGGGGTTGTTTGGGCACGGGATAACCTGTGGGTTTGCTTCCTCCACAGGTCAATGACAACTTTCAGGCAATTCAGCAAAGCAACTTTCCCCATGCAACTAACTCTCAAAAGCTTGCAACTGAAAGCTCTCAAGAAGTTCATATCCATTTTGACCTTGATGAGTTGGGGTCGGAACAGAAAGATAAATGGCAAGCGTTTTATGATTGGGTAACAGCTAAATCTTCAGTTATTCAAATTCTAGCATAACTTAGTATTATCATTTACAATTCTCTTGCATGCAATCGGATTGAATCTATTTTATTGAACAGTTGTAATTGTTAAGTTAGAAAAATCCATAACTTTTCTTACTTATTGGAGTAATATCTTGAAAACAAATCATAAAATCATCATTGGTGATAGTCGTCAGATGAATCTTGTTCCTGATAAATCAGTACACCTAATCATTACTTCCCCACCTTACTGGCAACTGAAGGACTATGGAAGTGATGACCAATTAGGATATCACGATACGTATGAGGAGTATGTCAACTATCTAAACCTTGTCTGGGATGAATGTTATCGAGTTTTGCATCCTGGTTGTCGTTTATGTATCAATATTGGTGATCAATTTGCACGTTCGGTTTATTATGGTCGCTATAAGGTAATTCCAATCAGGACAGAAATTATAAAATTCTGCGAGACAATTGGTTTTGATTATATGGGAGCAGTTATCTGGCAAAAGGTTACAACCATGAATACAACAGGTGGTGCAACCGTGATGGGCAGCTTCCCCTATCCCCGAAATGGAATTATAAAGATCGATTATGAATTCATCTTGATTTTTAAAAAGCTTGGAGAAGCACCAAAACCTACTAAAACACAAAAGCAGCTATCTGTAATGACCAAAGAAGAATGGAATACCTT
>JBAQMM010000065.1:0-6392 GCA_049302815.1 Anaerolineaceae bacterium
CATTACTCATGGAGATCAGCGAGGAGTGGCAGATCGGAAAACATTATTGTGCTGGCAAGTCATTAAGTTGTTAAAGAACTATGGGTATTTCTGACTCGAATTTACAGAAAAAAGGTTGCGTAATCTACATATTACCAGGAACCAAAAAGCACAACGTGTTTAAACATTATCGCGGTTTATCCGGAGTATATAACTTACGCAAATGGAAGGTACCGTGTATTCTTTAGTAGAGAGGCCCGTGGTGACTACCAAACCAGTTGGACAGAAAACGCTTCACGTTTTCTTTTTCAACGCTATCGCTTAAATAATATTCAAATTCAATATTTACCACCAGAATCTACAACTTGGACAAAAGTCAGGACGATTGATTTTGTTTATTCTGGGGATACCAACAACCAAATCTTACCCAATTTCCGATGGCGTAGTAATTATCTAACTTCCACACTCGTTGGGATTCAGGAAATTGATCCCAATAATACTGCGCTCCCATCCATGCAATTTTATTATGAGGATGATTTACATCTAACTAAAGTTAAGAATGGTCAAGGTGGGCAGGTAGGATTTGAATATAGTTTACAGCAGTTCTATGATGACGTAAATGACAATGAAAGATCGCTATACGTTGAGACAGGTAAAAATGGAAATGAGTGCTCTTCCACATCATACAGTATTAGTCCTTGGTATGTCATTGAGGGTGAACATGTAAAATGTGATCCAAATACCGATCCTGTTTCTGTTCAGGTTGGTCAAGAAAGTACCGGACCGGGCATTGCACAAAGATTCATTCCGGAATATCTAATTAAACCAGGTGTACGTTATCGTTTGGCAGTAAATACTCGATCGGTTGAAGGCACTACAGGTGTCGATTTTGGGATTATTGATACCAGCACCAATTCAGAAGTACAGCCAATCAGGTTAAAGAATGTCGGCCCTGAATGGGTGCTAGCAGATGCCTCGCTGGATATGCCTGCGACTTTCAATCCAAATGAGATTGAATTGAGGTTGGAATGCGACGACTGTCGGGTGAATAAGTATCAATTACAGATGTTTCATCCATATTATGCTGTAACAAGAAAAACCACAACCGATTTGATTACCAATCAGTCAACCTTTGAGACTTATACTTGGGATAACATGACAATGAATACAGCCGACACCTCCCAAGTGGTGGCAACTTATGGATTAGAGGCGGGAGTCTACTACGCCAAACCTCTAACCGAATTGCGCGGAAGAGCGATGGTCCAAGCTCGGAACGAAGAAGGATTGACTGAGGTCACATGGTTCCATCAGGACGATGCCATGAAAGGCAGGGCATATCGGAATATAACAATGTATTGTACCTTTTACGATGCGATGGAGACATTTAATGCGGATAAATGGACCAAATCAGCCGAAGGTACGTTTGAGAACGGTCGGATAGGCAATGTTGATTTTGACTCAGCCTTACAAACCACATCCACAACATCAAATTGGTCTGTCTCAGTCCAAAGGAAGACCGCTTCTCTCACCGACAATAAGATGGCCTTTACGCATTTCCGCATTGGGGAAGCAACAACACAAGCAGAATTAGGGTTCGTAAGCACTGCCGGCCAATATATTGGGGTGATTTTCCGTCCAGAAAATGGACAACTGGTTGGGCGTTTACGGTATAACATCACTGGTCAATATGTGGATGGTGATGTATTGATTTCTGGCGGGAATGTACCCGTGAATAAATGGTTTGGACTCATGATCCTGATGGATTCAACTAATGGAATGATGGTTCGCTTATGGCAATTAGATCGACCAACCAATGCTGCGGAGTACACCAAGTCAGGTTTTTCGAATAGTACCTGGGCATTTCGGCAGCGTGTGAATACAGGAACGGTGTGGTTGGACGCTTACACAGAAGGCTACCTGAGAAGTGAGACTGTCACCAAATATGGCAACCAGACACTATATGACACAATAGTAGATAATGGTATCCCGGATATCGCAGGAACTTCAAAGTTATTGAGTTATAAAGACCTTGCAATCCGCTGGGTGTATGCTACTGAGATAATTGAACGTCTGTATGATCACACGAGCAAATGGGATGGAACAAGGCAACTGCTTGAGTACAATTCTGCCCAACAAAATAATCAGCAGTTTGGCAATTTAACCAAACAAATTTTCCAAAATTGGAATGGTTCGAATTATGTGAATCATCATGGAATACAAACGACATATTATCCGCAGACGGGGACAGGCAAATATCTTGTGAATCTTCCCGCTTGGACAAAAGTTATAGATTGTGGTGGCGACGCTTGTAATTTTGAAATTTTGTCCAATATTGTCGATGAAACGATACTGATTTATGATTCCAATACCAGTTATGCTGCAGCCCCGACAACTGGAAAATTATCCATTCAACGCACCTTGGTGGATATTACCCAAGGAAGCAAACGGTGGTCTCAAGCATCTTTCGGATATGACAGCAAGGGCAATCAGAACAGAATCACCACGTATTCTCAGTTTGCCGGAACGGGTTCATCTCCTGTGGGAGGTGGAAGAACAACCACCCGAGTATTTGATTCCACCTACTCGACCTATTTAATCAGCGAAACCAACGCCTTAGGCCAGGTTACGACGACCGACTATAACTATGCTTTGGGTTTACCAGTTAAAGTGACCGAACCCAATGGGGCAATGACGGGTGCAGCGTATGATAGTTTTGGGAGGACAATTGCAATTTGCGCTCAATGGGATTGGAATGGGTCTGCTTGTTCGCAAAGTAATGGCACTACTTTGAAAATAAACTACACCGACTATCAAACTTCGAATGCTCCGTTTAATGTGCTCTTGACCCAGCGCCTGGATGCTACCCGCTGGATGCAAACTGCGAATTACTATAACGGATTTGGACAATTATTACAACAGCAAAAATTAAATACTCCTGTTAACGGCACAAATGCACATGTTGTCACAGATGCCATCTATGATAAGTTTGGCCGTGTTATCAGGCAGACAATTCCATATACTTATTCAGGAAGCCGGGTTTACCAAATACAGAGTGCTACAAGAGCTGCAACAGTAACGACTTACACCAGCTACGATAGGGTGCAAAAGATTACAGAGCCGAATCAAAATGAAGAAGCCAGATCCTATTACTTATACACAATGAGCATTCACGATGCAGGCGGGGGTAACACTCAGAAAACGTACAACGAATGGGGCTGGTTGACCAGTGTCACTCCCACAGGAGGAACAAAGCTTGCTTATTCTTATGACGTATTAGGTCGAGTGCTGAGCGCCACTCAGGGGACAGGATCGACCACAAGCACAACGACCATGGCTTATAATGCAGCCGGTCAAAAGATCAGTATGGTGGATGCCGACATGGGCGCGTGGAGTTACGCTTACAATGGGACCGGCGAACTGACATCACAGAGCGATGCGCGCAGTTGCACTACCAATATGAACTACGATGCAGTTGGTCGGCTGGTGAGCAAGAGCTACAGGGGTTCCGGAACATGCAGCAGTACGGCTGGAGTAAATTACTATTATGACGGAGCAGCTTTTACATTTTTGGGCACTGCCTATAGTGGTGGCACGTATGGGGTTGGTTATCTAACCGGCATGGTGGATGGTTCTGGGGCGACACGCTGGGGATATGATGCTCGTGGGGAAAAAACCTCCGAGATAAAACACATCTACAGCAATGACAACAAAATCAGTGCAGAAGTGTTTACATCCACGTGGGTATACAATTCAGCCGACCTGGTCAAAACTCAGATTTATCCGGACGGAGAAGAGGTTCAATTTGGGTATGACAATGCGGGGAGGCCCTACAGTCAGAGCAGTGTCACCCGAGGAACTGTCCATCTAAAGTCAGTCTTATACGACGAAGCCGGTCGCATGACGACCATGCGGGCAGGCTGGAATGGCACCACTGGTTATGTCAACACGAGC
Source organism: Anaerolineaceae bacterium (assembly GCA_049302815.1). Classification (GTDB taxonomy): domain Bacteria; phylum Chloroflexota; class Anaerolineae; order Anaerolineales; family Anaerolineaceae; genus Mesolinea. The sequence goes on from JBAQMM010000065.1 coordinate 3,931, forward strand.
TGGCAATACTTTGGGTGGACCGATCTGCAGGATGGCGGAAAACTGGAAGAACGGACGAGTACCTTTCTTGATGGCACGCGTATGGTGCAGTTCGGGTACGATTACGACAACAATGGCAACATTTTGGCGATCCAGGATTCCAGCGATGCTGCCAACGTTGAACTTTCTGTCTTTGGCTATGATGCAGTGAATCGACTGATCACCATGGGAGTGAGCAGCAATGCAGGACAAGTCTATGCGGAGAGATACAGCTATGATGCACTTGGCAGGATGGCAACCAACACCCGCACTGGACAGGGAGCCCTGACCTATGGGTATGATACCAACCATAAACATGCGGTTGCAACGGCTGGATCGAATACCTATGGCTATGATGCCAATGGGAACCAGATAACGCGGATGGTGAATAATGTCACCAGTACCTTAACCTATGATGCGGAAAATCGGTTGATCGAAGCGACGCTCCCAAGCGCGGAATCCGCAAAGTACTGGTATGATGGCAATGGGGTCATGGTCAAGGGACAGATTGGTTTGGTGGAGACCTATTACCCGGTGGGACAGTACCAGAAGAGCATTGCCAATGGGGTGGTGACCGAGCAGAGCTACTATGAAATGGCTGGGATGCGTCTGGGGATGCGAACCGCAACAGGATCGGAAATGCCCTGGGAGTGGCTGTTGAGTGACCAGTTGGGGAGTGTGATAGGAAGCACGGAGAGTGGCGGTCCAGAAATGACCACAGCCCGGTATGGAGCGTTTGGGAATATCCGTGCCAGCAATGGCACCAGCCCGACGGATTATGGTTATACTGGTCAGCGGGAGCAGGAGGAGATTGGCTTGTACTACTACAACGCCCGCTGGTACGACCCATCCCTGGCTCGCTTCGTTCAGGCGGATACCATCGTGCCTGACCCGGGAAACTCGCAAGCCTTCGACCGCTATGCCTATGTCAACAACAACCCGCTGAAATACACTGATCCGAGCGGGCATAGGTTTGACGATGGCTGCTCTACGGCTGGATGCTCATACAGTGCTGGAGACGTGGTAGAAGATATTGCTATGAATGAGGCTTTGTATTGTCAGGCCGGATATACCATGTACTGTTCCTATGCCCAGAACCATCCTGCGGAGACGGTTTCTTCAGTTGTGGGTGGACTCGTAATAGCAAGCACAATAGAACAAATAGCTATTGATAGTGCTACTCAATGGATATCGCAGGCAATTAAGCCGGTAATTAATTCTAGCGTAACAGTAGCTAAAGAAGTCCTGAGAGATGCGATTGTTGCATGCCTTATGCACTCTAATTGCCAAAGGTTGCTCACTATTAATTACTCTGATCGCCTTACAATTCAAACAGACATATTCCACAATTTTCCAAGAGTATTGGACCCAATAATTCTTCAATATGGTCAGAAGTCTGTAAATTACCCATTCATTAACTTCAGTATAGAAGGTGTAATACAACATGAAGATAAAATATATCAGGGAATTTACCAAATAGGAGTTGTGATCGACAGATGGATCCCGACAGTTGTTCACCATTTTTTTAATAAGTATTGAGAGGAAAAATGGATAAACTTCCATTTTCATGCAGTTACCAGGTCTTAACATCTCTCCCAGCCTATGGACAAAAGAGATTTATATTTCCGAAGAATCACACGGTGCTACCAACAGATTATCTGGTAAGGATTATTCCTGAACATGGAGAAGAATGGGTTGGTTTTTTTGGGGGGATTGATAACCACTATTTTTCTGGGATTCTCCCATGGCCTAACGATATTTATATATGTGTTGTCTCGCGAGGTGTCGGTTATGTTGTAAGAATTGATGAACCTACGGATTATACAGAATTACCGTTTGTACCAATTGTGCATGCATTTTGGGTAGAAAAGATGAAAATTACAATTTTTGCAACCTTCCGGGACCTCATTGCTTATTCAAGAAACGGGGTTCTTTGGAAGATATCAAATCTGGCACAGGACGGTTTTACAATCACGAGCCTTACTGATACACATATTAAAGGCATTACAACTAATAACTTCCCTCAGAACAACAGTTTTGAAGTATGTATCGCAACAGGGGAAGTAACAAAGAGTGAATGAGTGCAACTATTAAGGAAGTGTTATTTTGTGAATCTGCCGTAGCATTGTCGGCGTTTTTGGATGGGGTATTGGTTGAATATAGAGGAAGGAGATGTATCGGTTAGGCCTAATGGGAAGGAACAAGGATGATCGAGACCTTCGGTCATTATCCCGCGCATGGTGGGGACACCTGTATGACGGGGATGGAAACAAACCATTGATCGCACTCGGTGAGAACACCTGCGCGAACGGAGATAAGTATGTCTGATGCCGACATGGGCACATGGGCTTATACCTACGACGCGATGGGCAGCCTGACTGTTCAGATCGACGCCAAAGTTCAGCAAACCTGCCTGTCTTATGATCTCAACCATCGGTTGGTGG
>JBAQMM010000066.1:0-19870 GCA_049302815.1 Anaerolineaceae bacterium
ATCCTGGTCACCGGCAGCATCTTCATTGCCGCCGCCGTCCGCGCCATCTGGGACGCGACCAGGCACTGATCCGAGGGATGAGGTTATAATAGCAAGCCTTCTTCCCCTTCATTGAGGAGTAAACCAACCATGTACCAGGATAATTTCTTTTCCCTTCAACCCGATGGCAACGAGCCCTTTCGCATTTCCCGCTTCTCCAGTCTCGATGGACTGCAGGATGTGCGTGAACGCAGACCGAACAAGGACGGCATTCTGACCGGTCCAGTAATCTACCTGCAGGACCTGGTGATGTTGCCGCAATCTCTCGCTCCCATGGTTCTACCCAACAACAGCAGGTCGCTTTCCGTTATCCAGGAAGCCTATTTGAACAACACCACCATCTTTGGGTGTTACGCTGACAGCGCATCTCCCGATCAGGATAGCTATCTTGAAGTTGGGCTGGAATTGGCAGTTGCCAGCGTGATGGAGCTTGACGCGGAGCACCATAATATTTTGCTCCAGGCGCGCCGGAGGGTCAAAATCCTTGATTTTGTCGTGCACGAAGATGATTTCCTCGTGCAGGCGGAGATCATCAAAGATAAACACCGTAAAACCCAACAACTTTCCGCTCTGATGCGCCTGGTCGGCAAAGATTTCAAAAAATACTCTGAACTGGTGGATTTTGTCAACGAGGATGTCTATGAATTTATCCGGACATCTGAAAATCCTGGGGAGCTGGCTGATTTCATCGCCTCGGCCATGGACCTGCCCCTTGAAACACGTTTCAAATTCTTTATGGAGACGGATGGGCTGATCCGCTTACACGAGGTTCACCGCACCCTTGAAAACGAAATAAGGCTTTTGGAATTGGAAGCCAATATTCACAACCAGGTTCAGTCAGAACTGGATAAATCTCAACGCGAAATTTATCTCAGGGAACAAATCTCCGCCCTTCAAAAAGAACTGAATGATGGAAAATATGTCGATCCTGATGTGCAGCAGATATCTGAAGGTCTCCAAAATTCGACCATGCCCAGTGAAGTGAGGGAGCAGGCCACCAAGGAATTAGAACGGCTCAAGGGAACCCCTCCACTTTCGCCTGAAAACGGGATGATCCAGACCTATTTACGCTGGCTTCTGGATCTGCCCTGGACCGAGGAGACCCAGGACAACCTGGATGTTCAGCATACCCAGGCTGTTTTGGATCAAAACCATCATGGTTTGCAAAAAGCAAAAGACCGCATCCTGGAATACATTGCCGTGCGCAGTCTCAAACCAAAGCGAGACCGCCAGCCCATTTTGTGTTTTGTTGGTCCTCCCGGCACCGGTAAAACCTCGCTGGGGAAGTCTATTGCCGCTGCCATCGAACGCAATTTCGTGCGCTTATCCCTGGGCGGCGTCCACGATGAAGCTGAAATTCGCGGGCATCGCCGCACCTACCTGGGAGCCCTGCCAGGCCGCATCATTCAAACCATGCGCAAAGCCAAGGTGACCAATCCCTTGTTTATGCTGGATGAAATCGACAAGCTCAGCGCTGATTTCCAGGGGGACCCATCGGCGGCGCTGCTCGAGGTGCTTGACCCTGAGCAGAACTTCGCCTTTTCCGATCATTACCTGGAAGTCCCCTACGACCTTTCCAAGGTTTTGTTCATCACGACAGCCAACTCAGTCAACAGCATCCCGCCCGCTCTGCTGGATCGGATGGAAGTGATTGAATTCCCTGGCTACATCGAGGAAGAAAAAATCGCCATTGCCAATCAGTTTTTGATCCCAAAGCAGTTGGAGGAGACCGGTCTGGGGGATGAGACCATTACCTTTCAGAATGCCGCATTGGAAGCCATCATTGAGGGGTACACCTACGAAGCCGGAGTGCGCAACCTGGAAAGGGAGATCGGGTCGGTGCTGCGCAAGGTGGCACGCGCCAAGTCAGAAGGCAGGACGGTCCCGCACAAGATCACAGCAGAGTCTATCCAGGAATTTTTGGGTCCGGTGGAGTTCTTTACCATGCTGGCAGAAGGAACGGACGAAATTGGCGTTGCCACGGCCATTGCCTGGACGGAAAATGGTGGAGAAATCATGCCTGTGGAAGTTCTGGTGATCAATGGCAAAGGCAACCTTCAAATAACAGGGCAAATCGGGGATATCATGCAGGAATCTGCCCAGGCCGCGCTTTCCTATCTCAAATCCAAATCGGAAGACTTCCAAATTCCGGATGATTACTTTGAGGATGTCGATGTGCACATCCATGTACCCGAGGGCTCCATTCCCAAGGACGGACCGAGCGCCGGGATTACCCTCGCAACAGCGTTGACCTCCGCCGTTCTTGGCGTACCAGTGCATCACGAGGTGGCCATGACAGGGGAAATCACCTTGCGTGGTCGCGTTCTGCCGATCGGCGGTGTCCGTGAAAAAGTGCTGGCAGCCCACCGCTCGGGCATCAAAAAGGTTCTGCTCCCTCGCAAAAACGAAAAAGACCTGGTCGAAGTGCCGGCGCCCATCCTCAAGGATATTGAGATCGTCCTGGTGGATCACATGGATGACGTTCTGGCGCACGCCCTGATCGGCAAACCGGTTAATGCCAAGCCCCGCAAACCTGCCGCGAAAAGCAGCAAAAAGAAAGGCACACCTGAAAAGACAGATATGTCCGGAACCGAAAACTAATTTTCGAAAGAGATCTGACTATTCTTGAGATCCAGGCGGAGTAATCTTCTCTTCCGCCTGTAGTGTTTTAATGCCATTTTGCACCTGGATAAGCACCCGGTTAAGCTCAGCTTCGAGGTCGGTTAATGTTTCCACGACGTACCGGTCAGCATCCAGTTGGGTCTGTGCCGCTTCCTTGCGGGCTTGCTCGGTGATCTGATCCACTTTCGCCTGCGCCGCCATGTAAACATCGCTTCTTTCGACCAGTTTTTCGCTCTTTTCCCGCGCCAATGCCAGTGTGCGGTTGGCTTCTTCCTGGGCTTGTGCCAGAATGCGGTCTTTTTGCGCCAGGACCTGTTGAGCTTTCTTGATATCATCCGGAATGGAAATCCGCATTTGATCGATAATGTCCATAAAGGCGTTCTCATCCACCACAACATTCCGACTCAGCGGAATAGGACGGCTGTTATTGAATAATTCTTCCAAACGATCTACCAGGTGAAGGATATCCATTTTTCTGCTCCGTTGTTAACACCTATAAAGCTTGTTAATTTTAGTTTATCATCTTTTTTAGAAAATTGTGAAACATACTGTGTAGACCGCACTCCGATCCAGCTAAATCCTAAACAAAATCCGACGCGGTTACACGCGTACCAGACCTTTTCCCAGATCCTACTCCTTCAGGTGGAGCATCATTATCCCAGTATCAACGCCAACCACCAGCGCGGCTGCCCGTATGATCGAAGCATTAACCCTTAATCTTTCATGGAATTCTCTGGCACAACCGACTGGTTTTCACCCAGTGACCTGAACCTTCCTTCCAACGCTAATCGCACATGCTCAGGCACCATGCTAGAAACATCACCCCCCAGGGCAGCGATCTCCTTGACCGTTGACGAAGACAAAAATGTGTTTTGCTCGGTGGTGATCAGGGCGATCACATCAATATCCGGATCCAGGCGTTTATTGGCAAGCGCCATTCTGAACTCGTACTCAAAATCAGAGAAGACTCTCAACCCCCGCACGATGGCCTGCGCCCCGATTTCTCTGGCAAAATTGATGGTGAGCCCGCGATAACCAACCACGCTTAACTTCGGCATATCTCTCAGGGCTTCCTGTACCAGGGCGATCCTTTCCTCAGGGCTAAATAGCAGGGATTTGATGGGTTTGTCGTATACTGCCACGACTACCTCGTCAAACAGCAGGGACGCCCTGCGGGCAATATCGATATGTCCATAATGAATGGGGTCAAAAGTGCCGGGGAATAATACTTTGCTCATCTTAACTCACATCTCCACTGCCATTCAGGGATGGCCAAAAGTTGTCTACCGCCTGTTTAAGCGGTTGGTTTTCTTCCGAGGTCAGATCAGGGTCTTCTTCATAGACTTGTTCAGCAATTTTTCGGGCTTTTTGGATCAAGCGAACATCTGCCAGGTTCGCCATTTTCAGGTCTATAAGACCAGCCTGCCGTGTTCCCAGAAAGTCTCCCGGGCCACGCTGCTGCAAATCTTTTTCCGCCAGGATAAAGCCATCATTGGTTTGGGTCATGACTGCCAACCGTTCGCATTCGGCCGCGTTCTCCGAATCAGGGATGAGAATGCAGTAGGACTGGGCTGCCCCCCGACCGACCCGACCACGGAATTGATGCAATTGTGCCAGACCAAAATGGTTGGCGCCCTCAATCACCATTAAGGTGGCATTGGGAATGTCCACCCCTACTTCGACCACAGATGTGGACACCAAAATGTCATATTCCCGATTGCGAAAGCCCAGCATGACCGCGTCCTTGTCTGCCGGTTTCATGCGCCCATGCACCAGACCCACTTTCAAGTCGGGGAAAGCTTCGCTTTGCAGCCGCTGTTGTTCTTCCACCGCCGCCTTGACCTCTTCGTTCTCGCCCTGTTCCACCAGGGGATAGATGATAAAAGCTTGATAGCCTTTTTCCACCTGGGATCGGATCATCTTGTAGACCCGCTCGCGTTCCGTCGGGTAGGCGATCCGCGTTTCAATCGGCAGCCGGCCTGCCGGCATCTCATCCATAATGCTGACATCCAGGTCGCCAAAAATGGTCAGCTGCAAAGACCGGGGGATAGGTGTGGCAGTCATCACCAGTAAGTGCGGGTTGACGCCCTTGCTCCGCAATGCCGCTCTTTGCTGTACCCCAAAGCGATGCTGCTCGTCCACTACCACCATTTGTAGATTCTGAAAGGCTACCGGATCTTCAATCAAGGCATGTGTTCCGACCAGCAGCTTAACCCAGCCGGATTGCAGACCTTCCAGGAGCTCACGCCGTTCCGCCTGGCTAGTATCGCCGGTGAGCAGCCGCACCTGCCCGGGTTCCAACCAGGCAGGCATGTCGCCCGTGGGTTCTGTGAGCAAGTTGAGCACGGTGCGGTAGTGCTGTTCGGCTAAAATACCGGTGGGTGCCATCAGGGCGGCTTGGGCGCCACATTCAATTACCATCGACATCCCCAAAACTGCCACCACAGTCTTGCCGGAACCAACATCACCCTGTAGCAGCCGGTTCATCGGGTGGTTACTGCCCACATCTCTGCGGATTTCGGTCAGGGTGTGCTTCTGCGCTCCAGTCAGGGCATAAGGCAAACCCTTCACGCGGTCTGCCAGCCATTTATCGGATACCTGAAAGGCGGTTCCTTCCAGCTGCTGCCACTGCCGCTTTTGACGGATAACGCCAAGCTGCAACAAAAAGATCTCATCAAAGGCGAAGCGTTTTTGCGCCCTGGTGAGGTCCTCCTGGGTATCTGGAAAATGAATTTGCTTGAGTGCCTGCTGGATCTCAACAACACCAGCCTCTTTCTGAATGTTTAAAGGGAGGAAATCACTGACCCTGGGTGCCCAATACTCCACCGTGTTGAATTCTGTCCGGCGCAACCAGCGTTGGGTGACCGTGGCAGTCAGCGGATAAACCGGAACAATCCTGTTGGTATTCAGCCCTTGTTGGTCAACTGGTTCATAATCCGGGTGAAACATGACGGGTCGTCCCCGGTAGGTATCCACCTTGCCCGATATGGAAATCATCATGCCGATGCGCAAGTAGCGCTGAAGATAATTCTGGTTGAACCAGAGCAGGCGCAGCCTGCCGGTAGTGTCGGAGACCACCACTTCGGTGATGGGTCGCCCTCCTTTGGGTTGGAAGGTCTGGATATCCACCACTTCGCCCAGGATGGTCACTTCTTCGCCGTATCGCAGTTGTTGGATGGTCTTCAGTTTGGAGTAATCATCGTATCGCCGCGGAAAAAGATACAAGAGATCTTTGATAGAATGAACACCCAACTTCTCCAGGTTTTTTGCCTGTTTTTCCCCCACGCCACGGATGACCGAGACAGGCGCGTCCAGACCGGTCACCTCACCGACCTCCGGTCTGCGGGCGGTTTCTTTCAAGCGGGTATTGACCCGGTTTCGCACCACCTGTCCTTCCGCGTCCCGGTTGCGTTGGATGGTTTCACGACTCCGGGAGGAGGTTCTTTCGGCTCCTGTGCCAGTTTTTACCTCTGGAGCGATGGAATTCACAGGGGGAGAGTTATTCGTTTTGATGGCAGCCAGAGCAGCGATATTGGGAATTTCCAGGATCCTGCCAATTTCAAGCAAAGCAGACCGGCGTCCCGGGATGTCAAGATTCTGGTAATTCGAGAGGATGGAGTGAACCTGCGGAATGAGCTTTTCGGACACACCGGCTTCCCGGGCTTTAGCCGGCCAGGCTTCCGCAAGGCGCTGCATGCCCCCGAATACTGCCTGATTGGTATAACCCTGCTCACCTTCATGTTTGAATATTTTGAAATAATTCTCAGTTAACGTCGGCATGCTGAAGGTTTCACTCTTTATTTGGTGGTCTTCTGTATTCAACAATCATACCCGATTATAGTGGCGGTTATCCAGTGGATGTCGAAAATGAAAAACAGGGCATCATTCCGCAGTGTGTTGCCTGGAGTTTCTGTTAAACGAACAAGCCGATCCTTACTGACCGGCTTGTTCGTTTAGACCGAATTATTCGATGGCGATGATCAGTTGGTAATGTGCCTGACCGCCTTCGTGTACTTCAATTTCATGATTTGGGTAGTCCTTGCGGATCTGATCGACTATCTGGTTTACCTGATTGAGGCTGAAACCTACCCCATAAAACAGGGTGATGCGTTCAAAATTATCCAGATTGGCAATTTTGAGCAATTCCTGGCAAGCTTCATCAATGGTCTTGGCTGATACCACAAGTTTGCCGTCGAAAAGCCCGATCACACTGCCCTTTTCAACCTTTACGCCATCAATTTCCACGTTCCTGGTGGCGATGGTGATCTCCCCTGTGTGCACTTCGGTGATGGCTTCCTTCATGGATTCTTCATTCTCTTCCAAAGTGCCATCCGGCATAAGCCGCAGCATCGCCGCGAAGCCCTGGGGAGCATTGCGGGTTGGAATGACCACGATTTGTTTGACACTAACCTTGGCTGCGTTTTGTGCCGCCAGGATAATATTTTTATTGTTTGGGAGAATAATGATCTTATCGCTCGGCAGATTCTCAAACGCGGCCACAATCTCCTTGACGCTCGGATTCATGGTCTGTCCGCCTTCCACGATCGCTGCCACGCCCAGGCTTGCAAATATCCTGGAGAGCCCCTCACCAGGGGAGACAGCTACCACAGCTATTTGACCGGGCAAAACAGGGTTAAGCTTGATCTTTTCCTTTTCAGTCTTGTGGTTGCTTACCTGATCCTGCAGGTTCTCCAAGGCAATCTTCTTGACCGTACCGACGCTTTCGGTATAAGCAATGGGATCGTAGCGTTTTTCCAGGGGAACATGAATGTGCATCCTGAAAATCCCATCACCTTCACCCACCTGGATGCTGGTACCGATTTCGCTCAAACCATCACAATAACTTTCCAGGGAGAATGCCGAACTTGGAGCAAAGTCGACCACAACCTCATAATCCTGCCCTTCTTCGATAGTCTCCAGGGCGTTGGTCAGATTCAGTTCTGAAAGGGGTTTCACAATCGTTGTTGACACGTCCAGGGGAACGCCCTGGATCAGCCTCAGCATGCCCTCAAAAATGTAGAACAAGCCCATTCCGCCGGAATCCACCACCCCAGCTTGTTTAAGAATGGGCAGTAATTCTGGGGTGCACTTGACGCTTTCGTCGCCCGCCTGGACGATGGCGACCAACAAATCACTCAATTTAGCATCGCCCTTGGCTGTGGATTCCGCGGCGGCGGTCATATCCTTAATGACGGTCAGAATCGTGCCTTCCACCGGTCGGACCACGCCTTTATAGGCAGTGTTGCGGGCTTCCTGCAAGGCACGCACGAATAAGGCAGAGTCCATGGTTTCATAGTGATCCAACGCGCGGGAGAAACCACGCCAGATCTGGGAAAGGATCACCCCAGAGTTGCCGCGCGCTCCCATCAATGCCCCCTGGGCAAAGGTATGAGCCATATCACCAACATTCTTACTTTCCATGTGCTCCGCCTCGTTATAGGCTGCCTGCATGGTCAAGACCATATTCGTCCCAGTGTCACCATCAGGAACCGGGAAGACATTCAAAGAATTGACATATTGTTGGTTGGTGGTGAGCCAGGTTAACCCGGCCTCGAACAATAATTTTAATCCTTCACCATTCAATGGGGACTGAACCAGTTTATAACGATCAGCCTCACTGAGAATGGCGATTGGCTTTCCATTCATAATACCTCTACTAACGATCTATCTAATCCGGATTACTGATCCGCAGTCCACGGACGTGCACATCAACCCTCAGCACGGGTATACCCATGGTTTTTTCCACGTTATACTTGACACTGTCAGCGACCGAATCAGTTACTGACTTGATTCGTAAACCATACTCGATGATCAAATTCAGTTCCAGATACAAACCCTCGCTATCGGAAGTAACCGTAATACCAAAAGGCGCATTTTTATCAACAAACCGATGGATGGCTTCGAATGCGTTGCTCGGAGCCAAACTGATGACACCGTAGGATTGCAATGCAGTGTGACAGGCAACAGACTTGATCGCTTGCGGCAGGATATAGATTCGTCCTAATGGATTTTCTTGACTTGTCATTTTCCTTAACTCTCTTCTCAAAAAAACCTTGATTCCTTAATCAATGTGTGTTATTATAAACGACTGCTTGGGTTGGTAAGACCTTCCCAGACCTCGACATTATACTGCATGAAAGGAAATCGAGATGGCAAAGTGCAATCACTGTGGTAAGTCTACCAGCTTCGGTCATAATCGCAGCCACTCTCTTGTCGCCACACGACGTAAGTTCCGCCCCAATCTTCAGCGGATCACTGTGGTCGAAAACGGCAAGAAAGTTCGCAAAGTTCTCTGCGCACGCTGTATCAAGGCCCTTACAAAAGCGTACAATTAATAACCCATTATTCACTAAAAAGTCGCGTTTTCGCGACTTTTTTATTTAACCAAAGCCTGCCGCAGGCTTTCCATTCCAGCGGTGATCCCACCAGGATGACCAAATACTGCTGTGCCTGCCACGAAATTCCGTCCGCCGGCAGCATAAACCGGACCGATAGTACGCGCGTCAATACCGCCATCCACCTGGATGATCGCGTCCGATCCAATTTCGTCCAGTAACAAACGCAGATCCTGGATCTTGGTCAGTGTAGCGGGAATGAATTCCTGCCCGCCAAAGCCCGGGTTGACAGACATAATCAAGACCATATCAAACATGCCTGCCAAGTAGCGCAGCCCGTCCAATGGGGTTGCCGGATTGAATGTAATACCCGGTTTGACCCCCAGATCACGGATGCTCTGCAGCGTGCGGTGAATGTGCGGACAGGTTTCATAGTGTACGGTGATCATGTCAGCGCCAGCCTCTGCGAATGCTTCGAGGTGCTTTTCGGGTTCCACAATCATCAGGTGTACGTCCAGCGGCAGTGAAGTGGAACTTTTACAGGCTCTCACTATGGTAGGTCCAAAAGTAATATTGGGCACAAATCTTCCATCCATCACATCAATGTGGAAGGCATCCGCCCCCGCGATTTCACATTCGCGCAGGTCATCAATAAGATTTGTCAGGTTGGCGGAAAGAATGGAAGGGGAAATAAGCGCGTTCATCAGGCAGCCCTTTCAAGGTTTTAAAGTGAGATAAATATATAACCAAAACGGGATCAATCCGAACAGAGAGGCAAATGCCAAAAGCCCAAGCAGCCAGGTGCCCCAATCAGTGGTCTTGCCAGGCTCATCTTCTTCCTGGGTTACTGGACCCTCGGTAGCCTGGTCGTCGGCAGGCTGTGCGACCAGAGCGGACTGAACCACAGGCATAGCTGCTGGCGCAGAAGGAGCCGTGGCATTGGAAAGAGCCTGGAATGAATCGTGGATAAAAGGCGTGGTCTTTTTGAGCGTCGGGTCCGCCTCGTACAAACTTAGCAGTAAGCGCCCGAGTTGATCAGCCGTACGATAGCGGGCGGAAGGCTCCTTGGAGAGCACCTTCAGAATAATCTCCTCCAGCCGCACGGGAATATTGGGATTGTAGACCCGCGGAGAAACCGGTATTTCCTCCCTGTGCTTGCGCGCCAATTCACTGGAATCCGCCGCTGCAAAGGGCAATTGACCAGTCAACATTTCGTACAAAATCACACCCAGCGAGTACACATCCGAAGCAGGGGAAGGGGGTAGACCGGATGCCTGTTCCGGTGAAAAATAATGGGGTGAACCCCACACCACGTCATTATGCTCTTCCGGTGAAATGGTCGCCAGCGCCCTGGCAATCCCAAAATCGGTCACTTTAACGCGTCCATCCGAAGAAACCAGGATATTATGGGGCTTAATGTCACAATGCACCAATCCCGCCCGATGGGCGTAGCCTACGCCCTGGCAGGCCTGGATCATCAATTCGAGTGTCTCAGCAACACTGAAGCGCCCTTTATCTTTAATGCTGGTCTTAAGGTCGGTTCCTGGCACATATTCCATCACGATGAAAAGATGCCCCTGATCCAGACCGAAGTCATGCACGGTCACGATGTTGGGATGGGAGAGATTGGCGGCGGCTTTGGCTTCCTGCCGGAAGCGCTCCCTGAAAGCCACGTCCTGGGTGAAATCCTCGCGCAAAACCTTGACCGCCACGTTCCTTTCCAGCATCAAATCCTTGGCTTTGTATACCAAAGCCATGCCGCCAGTTCCAAGCGTTTGCTGGAGTTGATAGCGATCGTTCAGGATGGTCGGTAGGGTCATTTGTCCTGATTATAATTCAAATTTTTCCCCAAATTTTCGTACTCAAGTTGTGATTTTTTATTCATTCCTCCACCAGGAATAACTCCTCAGAAATTAAAAAATCAACCAAAAGCGAAGGATCAAACAATCAGCCAACTAACAGGTGGAAAAATCACAGATTGCTTGCAAAAAGTGTGCCAATCTCTTGCTTTTTTCCCAGAAATATCCTATAATGTGGGAAACAATGTCATAAAGTGTCAGAAAGTGTTGACCGAACGAAACGCTGGTAAATTCCGGCGTTTCGCTGATTAAAAAGGAAATAGAACGCATGTTCTTTGGACAGTTTGAACACAACATTGATGCAAAAGGAAGGCTGACGATCCCCTTCACCTTCAGGGAACAAACCCCTGGCGGCATTTTCGTTACCAAGGGTTTTGACGCCAACCTGATTGCTTATTCGAAACAGGATTACGCGCAAATTGCCAACAACCTAAGTTCTCTTTCCATCACTGATGCGGAGTCGCGTTCTTTGCGGCGCATGATCTTTGGGAATACCGCGGAACTCGGGTTTGATACAGCCGGGCGCATTCTTATCCCCGCATATTTACGCGACATGGCAAAAATCACCAATGCCGTTGTTCTGGTCGGAATCGGCGATAGTTTTGAAATTTGGTCGGTAAATTCATGGTCTGAGCAAGACACCAAGATCAACGATTCGGAGACGAACAGCAACCGTTGGGCTGCGTTCGATATCTCCACCCGGGGCAAGTGATGGCTGCGGGGACGGGGGTCACCCCCCTTCACCGCCCGGTACTTTACCAAGAAATCTTAAACTATCTGACTCCCTTCAGCCCAAAGCGCTATCTGGACTGCACAGCCGGTGCTGGCGGACATTCCAAAGGTATCCTCGAAGCCTGCGAACCTGCCGGTCAGTTGCTTGCACTTGATCTGGATTCTTCAGCTGTAGACCTGACAAAAAAACTGCTGGAGCCGTTTAGCCCAAGGGCAACTGTCTTGCATGGTTCATATCAGGATAGCGGCAAATACCTGGAACAAATCGGATGGAGTGGCGTGGATGGGATCGTCCTCGACCTGGGCGTTTCGTCCATGCAGTTGGATCAGGCCGACCGTGGATTTTCGTTCAAGCAGGATGGTCCCCTGGACATGCGTTTCGATCAGACCAGCGGACCCACTGCTGCAGATCTCATCAACGGATTGGATGAAGGTGAGTTGGCTGGCCTGATTTGGAAATATGGCGAGGAACGGTATTCGCGACGTATTGCCAAAGCCATCGTGAAAGCCAGGCCGCTCTCCAGCACTACAGAGTTGGCCCAGGTGGTCAGATCTGCTATCGGGAGGACGCGCGAAAAGCAAGACCCTGCCACCAGAACCTTTCAAGCAATTCGGATCGCAGTGAACGACGAAATATCAACCATCGCGAAAGCAGTCCCCACCTTGATTGCACTTTTAAATCCTCTTGGACGCATCGCGATCATCTCTTTCCACTCGTTGGAAGATCGGCAGGTCAAACAAGCTTTCCAAAGGGAAAGCCGCGATTGCATATGCCCACCCGAGCAGCCGGTCTGCACCTGTGGACATAAAGCCAGCATCAAGATCGTCACGCCCCGCCCCGTTATACCGGGTGAAGAGGAAAGAGAGCAAAACCCGCGCTCCCGCAGCGCCAAGTTGAGAGTGGCACAAAAATTGTGAATGGCATAGAATTTGCATCTTAAACACTATGAAAACTAACTTCTTACAAGCCTATAGACAAGCCCCCTGGAGGAAACAACTCCAATGGATTGGCATTTTCATGCTGATCCTGGTGAGTATCGCCGCTGTAGCCGGCGTATACCTTTCCATGAGTGGCCGTGCCGCCACCACTGGCAGACGCATCCAGGAACTGGAAAGCGAGGTTAGTCGCTTGCAGCTGGAAATCAATGACCTTACCACACAATTAGCCTATATCTCCTCAGCCAGATCCATGTATGAGCGATTGGCTACCCTCGAGATGGTCGAATTGGATCCTCTTCAAGCCCTTTACCTTGAGGTTCCAGGTTACCAGCCGCGCGGCTCGGTTATCCTGGCGCCCCCACCCAATGCTGAAAGCATTTCCAGCCCAACAATACTGCCGGAATTTACCGCTTCCTTGTGGGATTGGTTCCGCCAGAAGATATGGGATTCTCCACAAGCGACCGCTCAACCTATCGAGGTGGTACCATGAAACCGTCATCATGGACACGCTTTTTCGTCGTTTGTCTGGTTTGTTCCCTGATTGGGGGCTCTGTTGGCATCCAAATGATCCGCATTCAGAACATTCCCGGCGCCCAGGAAATCCTGGACCAGAGCGAAGCCTATATGGGTGTCACGCAGACTATCTACCCCGATCGCGGTAACATCTATGACGCCCAGGGGAGTTTACTGGCTGGCAACGAAACTGTGTATGAGGTTGGTCTGGACCTTACCGCCATCACCCAGCCAGAAACCATCGCGTCAGTAGTCTCCAGCATACTTGGTCTGGATTATTTGCAAACCCTGGGGTATGCCAAACTCACTCCTGGGGATGGCAATCCGTATTACATCGTTCTGGACGGTTTCGTGGATAAAGACAAGGTCGAGCAGTTGGAGCTGATTCAAGAAGAATATCTAAACCGTGTGCTCGACCGCGATGAAATCAGACCCAGCCTGGATGGTCTCAGCATTACACCCCACAACAAACGCAGTTACCCGGAAGGCGACCTTGCTTCCAATGTGCTTGGGTTCTATTCCTTCCTTGACCGGGCGGATGGCATGGGCTATTTCGGCGTCGAAGAGACCTATAATGACCTGCTTGCCGGGACCCCTGAGCAAGTCTATACTGCCTACGATCCCCAGAAGATTCAGTCGGTGGATGATGTACCACCGGGTGCCAGTCTCGTCCTGACGATTGATCGCGAAATTCAAGCCATGACCGAAGACGTGCTCAACGAAGCCGTCGAGTGGTCTGGGGCTGAAGCGGGAACCATCCTGGTCTACAACCCGGAAGACGGCAGCATCCTTTCCATGGCAACCACGCCCCGTCTGGATCCGAATGAATATTGGAATTATAGCGAAGTGTTTCCCAGCCCCACCCCCTATAACCGGGCAATCAGCCAGTCTTATGAGCCCGGCTCTGTCTTCAAAGTGCTCACCATGGCTTCAGCCTTGGATGCCGGCGCGGTTACGCCTGACACCATTTTTAACGATACCGGTTCAATTATGGTTGGCGGAACCACCATCTACAACTGGAACTATGGCGGCTGGGGAGAACAGGACATGACCGGATGTCTGCAGCACTCCCTGAACGTGTGCCTGTCCTGGATCGCAACTGAGCTTGGCGCGGACCAGTTCTACACCTACCTCAAGAATTTTGGTTTTGACCGCAATACCGGCATTGACCTGGGTGGTGAAGTGCATTGGCCGCTCAAAGTGCCTGGCGACAACCAGTGGTACGAAGTGGACCTGGCGACCAACTCGTTTGGACAGGGTATTTCCGTAACCCCCATCCAAATGGTGATGGCGATTGGAGCAGTGGCAAATGAAGGCAAAATGATGGCTCCCCATGTGATCAAATCCATGATTATTGATGGTCATCAATATGAAGTGAACCCGGTTGTGGTCGGGAATCCCATCAAAGCTGAGACCGCGGAGACCCTTACAAGCATGCTGGTGGACTCGCTGGAAGAAGAGTCTTCGATCGCCCTGGTCGAGGGTTACACGGTCGCTGGGAAAACCGGCACTGCTGAAATTCCAACCGAATTTGGTTACACCAGTTCCGTTACCAACACCTCGTTTGTCGGTTGGGGACCGGCCGAAGATCCCAAGTTCCTGGTCTATGTCTGGCTTGAGAAACCGACCATTTCCATCTGGGGATCAGAAGTCGCCGCACCCATTTTCTCTCAAATCGTGGAAAACCTGGTGGTATTGATGGATATCCCGCCAGACCAGGTTCGCTTGAACGCTTCGGTTGAGGGAGAGTAGCCATGCTGACACTTCAACACATCCTGACTGCCCTGACCGGTCACCGGATTGGTGAAACAGACTTCAGCATCTCCGGAGCATGCATAGACTCTCGCAGCGCAGAAAGGGGCACTCTGTTCATTGCCCTCAAAGGTGAAAATACGGATGGACACCTCTATGTGGACGCGGCTTTCGCAAACGGGGCTGTTCTGGCGATCATCGATCACCCTGTCAACTCGGAATATCCCATCGTGGATCTGAGACAAGTGCCAATGGAATTGCCTGCAGAAGCGCCCTTCAGTCTGTTGACAAATAACTCCCTGGAAGCCCTGCAAAAACTGGCGGCATACTGGCGCAATCAGTTCGATATCAAAGTGGTCGGCATCACCGGCAGCGTTGGCAAGTCCTCAACGAAAGATCTGACTGCTTCCGTCCTTTCCCGCCGCCTGGTGACCTTAAAAAACGCAGGAAACATGAACAACGAAATCGGTCTGCCGCTCACCTTGCTGAAGTTGAACGAGGACCACGAGGTAGCAGTTCTGGAAATGGGATTCTACGTCCCGGGTGAAATTTCCCAGTTGAGCCAAATCGCCAGACCCCAAATAGGGGTCGTGACCAATGTTGGCACGGTGCACGCGGAAAGAGCCGGCTCAATTGAAGTCATCGCCCAGGGAAAAGCAGAACTGGTTCAAACCCTGCCTCCCGCTCCGGAAGGTGTCGCCATTCTCAATCACGATGATGAATGGGTCAGGGCTATGGCAAACCAGACCCGGGCAAAAGTGCTGTTCTACGGACTCTCCCCGGAAGCTGATCTGTGGGCTGATGAGATTGTCAGCATGGGGTTGGAAGGTATCCGCTGCCGGATCCATTACCAGGGCGAAGAGCTTTATGTAACCGCACCATTGATTGGCCGGCATTCCGTCTATACCATGCTCCGTTCTGCTGCCGTGGCGCTATCCCTGGGGATAACCTGGGATTGGATCTTCCACGCTTTCAAAACCAGCAAAGTCCAACTGCGTATTGTGACGGTTAAAACAGCCTCAGGCGCCCTTTTGATTGATGATACCTACAACGCCTCCCCGGAATCCACCCTGGCTGCCCTCAACCTTTTGGATGATTTGGAAGGCAGAAAAGTTGCGGTCCTGGGAGACATGCTGGAACTCGGGCAGTACGAAGAAGATGGTCACCAGCGGGTAGGCATTCGGGCGGCCGAAGTCGCCAATGAGATAGTTCTGGTCGGTCCGCGCAGCCTGGTAACCAAAAATGCAGCACTTGAAAACGGATTTGAGCCGGTGAGAATTCATTGGTTTGCAGAGGCGGAACCAGCCATCATGTATCTACAGTCGGCCCTGCACTCCGGCGACATTGTCCTGGTGAAAGGCTCCCATGCCATGCGCATGGACCAAATTGTTGCTTCGTTGGAGGAACCCGCATGATGTCAGGTTCATCATTGGCAATTGCCATCAGTGGCTTTAGTTTCTTCCTCACCGTGATCTGGGGCGATCCTTTTATCCGCCTTTTGAAGAACTTGAAGATCGGCAAGATCATCAGCATGGACGTGCCGGAATCGCACTTGGCAAAAATGAACACGCCCACCATGGGCGGCTTCATGTTCCTGATCCCCATCACCATCCTGACCGTAATCCTCAACGCGGTTTCGCTGTTCGGTTCCCGCTTGTTTGGATCCTCCATCCTGGTGCCGCTGGCAACCATGTGGGGGTTTGCCATCATTGGCGCTGTGGATGACTGGGAAGGAATTCGCGGTCCCCGCCGCGGATTGGGAATGAAGGCAAGAACAAAATTCATCCTGCAGGCAATCGTTGCCCTGGTGATCGCGTATGGACTCATGTATGTACTGGACGTCCCGCATCTTTTCTGGCCGACCTCCAGCCAGCCGCTGAATTTTGGTTGGTTGTACATTCCCGTGGCTGCCTTCATTATCGTTGGCATGGCCAACGCAGTGAACTTCACCGATGGCATCGACGGCCTGGCGGGCATCATTTCGATGACCATGTTTGGTGTTTACGGCATCATTGCCATGATGCAGGGACAGGTTTACCTCGCTCGGTTTTGTTTCTGCATTGTTGGAGCTTTAGCAGGTTTCCTGTGGTTCAACGTCAAACCTGCCCAACTCATGATGGGTGATACCGGTTCGCAAGCGCTTGGAGCGACCCTGGCTGTGGTCGCGCTGATGACCGGCCGCTGGATTTTCCTCCCTTTGATCGCCATTATCCCTGTAGCAGAACTGCTCAGTGTGGTCATTCAGGTATCTTACTTCAAGGCAACGAGAGGAAAACGCGTATTCAAAAAGACCCCCATTCACCACCATTTTGAGATGGTGGGATGGCAGGAAAACCAGATTGTCATGCGGTTCTGGCTGATTGAATTGATCGGAGCCATGCTTGGCTTGGCATTAACCTTTCTTGGATAAACATGATGAATAAGTGGAATGGAAAGAAAGTCATTGTTATAGGCGCAGCCCGTCAGGGCTTGGCATTATCACGTTACCTGACAGCCCACGGTGCTGCAGTCATATTGACCGACTCCCGCGCGGAATCTGACCTTGCCAGTGAAATCGCCGCTTTACAGGGCACAGGCGTGGAATGGAGCCTGGGTGGGCATCCGCTCGAACTCCTGGAGGGTGCAGACCTGGTTTGCCCATCCGGCGGTGTTCCCCTAACCATTCCGTTGGTACAGGAAGCGCTCAGGCGCAAAATTCCGCTCTCCAACGACTCGCAAATTTTCCTGGAAGCCTGCCCCAGCACGGTGATTGGGATTACCGGTTCCGCCGGAAAAACTACCACCACCGCCCTGGTTGGATTGATGGCTCAAAAGTTTTTTGAGATGAAAAACTCGTCCAACAAAGCCTGGGTGGGAGGAAACATCGGCAACTCCCTGATTGAGCAGGTGGATGCCATGCAAGAGGACGATTTGGTCGTCATGGAACTTTCGAGCTTTCAATTGGAATTGATGACCCGCTCGCCGCAAGTTGCCGCCATCTTGAACATAACCCCCAACCATCTGGACCGGCATGCCAACATGCAGGCTTATACCGCCGCGAAGGCTAATATTCTGTTCCACCAGCATCCGGGTGACGTCGCCATCTTGAATCGGGACGACTCCGGTTCATGGGGTCTGGTGGATCAACTGAGAAGCGATCTGATCAGCTTTGGTTTCCACAAATCCGCTTCAAACATCAATGGCACCTACATTGAAAAAGATTCGATCTGGCTGCAAATTGGGCGGGACCAGCTCAAAATGCTACCGGTGGAGTGGGTCTCTCTGCGCGGCCACCACAATATCGACAACGTGCTGGCAGCCTGCGCCATAGCTGCCGGTGCCTCCCTGGCTTTGCCTGCCATCCAAACCGCGGTGGAAGAATTTACTGGTGTCCCCCATCGTTTGGAGTTTGTGCGCACCTATAAAGGCGCGGACTGGTACAACGACTCCATCGCTACCGCGCCTGAACGCACGATCGCGGCCATCGAATCCTTTGACGAGCGCCTGATTTTGCTTCTGGGCGGTCGGGATAAGAACCTGCCCTGGGATAAACTCGCCAGCCTGGCACGCCAGCGCGTCTCCCATGTCATCCTGTTTGGCGAAGCGGCTGACCTGATCGACAAAGCCATCGGTCCCGCGCAAAAAGGTCAGACCCTGATCTCAGTTACCCGGTGCGTTACCCTCCAGGAAGCCGTCCAGGCAGCTGCCGACCTGGCACAGGAAAGGGATGTGGTATTGCTCTCCCCTGGCGGCACCAGTTTTGACGCTTTCAAGGATTTTGAAGAACGAGGAGAATCTTACCGAAAATGGGTGAACGAACTAGTATGAACGCAACGCCAAATACCGCCTCCCGCAAAAACTTCATCACAAAGCTCCCCTTTGATGTGCCATTATTGCTGATCGTTACCAGTCTGTTGGTGTTTGGTCTTTTGATGGTCTATTCTTCCAGCTGGGACGCTTCCTTGCGGATTGGTGAAGCCCCCACCTACGTTTTCACAAGGCAGGTCTTGTGGGTGGTGCTGGGCATTGCCCTGGCGGTTGGTTTAAGTTTCTTTGATTATCATAAATTTGAACGCTATGTCATCTGGATGATGGCGGCAGTCATTATCCTGCTGATCGTGGTGCTTATCCGTAACGACGTGCGTTTCAACTCCACACGTTCCCTGGTAAGCGGCTCCATCCAGCCGGCTGAGCTCGCCAAGCTGTGCATAATCCTTTACCTCTCCTTCTGGCTGTCAAAACGCAAGGACAACTTGAAAGATGTCAGCGTTGGGTTGCTACCCTTAAGCGTGATCCTGGGCTTGGTGGCCGGTTTCATTTTTGTTCAACCTGACATCAGTGCCGCAGCAACGATTGTCCTTCTCGGTGTATTGCTGTTTTTCCTGGCAGGCGGTGACTGGAAACAGTTGCTGGTAGTCGGCGTTGTTGGTCTGGTGGTTGGCGGTGCCGTCGTGGCTGCCACCTCCACTGGAAAAATCAGGTTGGAGGAATACTTCAACGGTCTTCAAAACCCCATCATGGGCTCCTACCACATCCAACGAACCTTCGAAGCCATCATCAAAGGTCGTTTCTTTGGCGTCGGGATCGGACAGGCAGATACCAAGTTCACTGGGTTGCCTCTGCCCCATACCGATAGTATTTTCGCAGTAATTGCCGAAGAAACCGGTTTGTTCGGTGCCTTCATAGTCGTAGCGCTTTACGTCCTCATGCTGTGGCGCGGTCTGACCATCGCCAAACGGGCTCCTGACCAGTTGGGCGCATTGATGTCTTTTGGACTAATTGGATGGATCGTTATCGAAGCACTCATGAACTTCGCGGTGATCGTCGGACTGTTCCCCTTTACCGGGAATGCGCTTCCATTGATCAGTGCGGGTGGTTCCAGCATGCTCACCAGCATGGCAGCCATTGGAATTACCATGAATATTGCCAGACAAGGTGTCACCAAAGAATCCGGTGAAAGGAGGCAGACCAGTGCGATTGTTGATTTGCGCGGGCGGGACCGGTGGCGGAGTGTATCCGGCACTAACCGTTACGAAGACCCTCAAGACTGACTCCCACTCCCAACTTTGGGTTGGGAGCGAAGGAGGCATGGAGAAAGAA
>JBAQMM010000067.1:0-1865 GCA_049302815.1 Anaerolineaceae bacterium
CAGTTACTTAATCCGAATTAAATCTCTCCGCCAATGCAGCCTTTCGATGTTACTGTATCAAATTCCCATAGATTATGAAAAGAGAGAGTGACGGCCATGGACTATCCTACGCAAGGTGTTCACCCAAGGTTTGTCGTGATCAGGACCATAAAGAATGGGCATAGGTTTGGGTACCACCTCTGAATATTCTACATCGAGTTTTTGTACCCGGTGAATGGATTTATTGGGAATAGACAACGGAAGGTACTGATAAGAGTGTTGTTTTAGCTCTTCACAGTTGCGACATAATGCCAGCATGGCACGCAGACCTCGTAAGCGCCAGGAACAACCGCGTCCTTTCATGCGGTGAACCACCAGCTTATCCACATTGCCTTCTATTCCACCGAGAACCACCGGACAAGAATGCCCGCGATATTTCAAATCCAGTAAACCATCCTGATTATTGTGAACATATTTGTAAAAGTCTTCGAGCCGTTCTCTTTTTTTGCCTTCAGCTTGATCTATCATTTTTCTGAAATCAGGTCGGACGGTAGCAAACCCTTCCTGCTGTAGCCGAGTCACCATTTGTTTGGCAATGGCTCGATCCTGGAAGGCTTGTCTGGCGGCCCTGTGCAGATGGAATCGATCCAGAACAAACTCTTGAGGGATCTCCATGCGATCAAAGCTGTGACGTACCCATTGATTGCCATCTCCACCGCTGACCAGTATCTTTGTCGCGCTCAAATCAAAGGAAAGATGTGCCTCCCGTACGATCTGCTCTTGCCACCTCACTGAATTCAATCCTATGGCAGTGATACAACGCTTGTTTATCAGTCGGTATCGATCTTTGCCGATCTGTTTTCGGCCTGTACTCAGGATGGCCACTCGTACTTCTGCTGATTTTCGTTTCTCGCGTTGCAGATGCACCCATACCCCATCACTCTCACCATACAACACCGGCGCCTCAACCCTTCCGGCTTCTAACTCGCCACCATTCTCAAATATACGCCTGCGTTCTGCCTCTTCTCCGTCTGCGATTCGACTCCCTTTTACCCATGCCATCCTTTGCACTGCACTGTGACTGATCGGGGTCTTGATCAACCAGCTCAACTGATTGGCCGCCAGCCGATACGTCCCCATACAGGCCAACGAGGCTCCCATTTCCTGGACCCGACCGCTCATTCGTTCATACTTCTCAATTCCCAATAATTCATCCACCGGCTTTCTGCGCCTTTGGCTTTCGTCCAGATAAATTCTTCTTTTGTATCTCATTGCTCCCAGGCTGCTTACCAGCCACCGTCCTTCTGTCCCTACATTCCGCCATCCTTGAGGCACTTGTTCTGCAATTTGGGCGTCGATCGCCTGTATGCTCATCGCCAGGCTTTCTTGTCCTGTCGCTAGCGCAATCCCTTGGATGGCTTCTTCTAACCCTTCTGGTCTTATCACCTTTTCAATTTTTCTTTCCATTTTTGCTATTTTTATGGTTATACTGACTAGGACAGCTTCGTCTGTCATTTGAGAGTTCCTTTCTTTTTGTTGTGCCAACTTCAAGATTGACTGGAACTCTCTCTTTTTACACCCTTTCTATGGACTTTTGGGACTGTAACGGAGAAAAAAACCTGACTTGTTGGAACGATTTAATACGATATAATAGAAATAATTCATATAAATTCAGGGAGGGTTGACGACCTGCCGAACTCCCCTTTTCATTTCGTTCCTTATTGGTAGAGCCATGCCATACGATCGTTTTGCACGCAGCATTCATTACTTGCGCATCAGTTTGACAGACACGTGTAATTTGCGCTGCGTGTACTGCATGCCTGAAAAGATGATCTTTCGTCCTAAAGCCGAGTTAATGCAGGACGATGAGCTTATTCTGTTGGTGC
>JBAQMM010000068.1:0-4075 GCA_049302815.1 Anaerolineaceae bacterium
GTGCCCAGCCGCCAGGCAGCACCAGCGCAAACAGGTCGTCCGCGTTCAGAGTTTCAATCAGTGTGTCTGGTTTGATCACCAGCCCGTTCTTTCCTTTGAGCGGTTTAAGGTCCAGCCCGGCTGTGAGTATCTGGGCTCCTTCTTCCTGCAGACGCATCATCACCGCATAATATTCCAGATCTTCAACGCCCTCAGCTACCAGGAACGCGATTTTTTTACCAGTCAGTTTCATGATCTTTTTCCTTTCAGTAATATGCTCAGTCGACATTCCAAGTTTACCAATTATGCCTGCCGATTTCCAGGCGATGGAGAAGGTTAGGGATGTAGGGGCTTCGATTTATTTCAGTTTGCTGTCATCATCCGAATCGATGTACTTTGATTCTTCCAACTGGTCTACGGTTTTGTCTTTTTCCTCAAGTGGTTCTGACCATCCAGTCACTTTGGCTCTCTCAATTTCCTCGGCCGCTGCCAGCTGTGCAGCAGAAGCCTGCGTGGTCATGACAAATTTTCCGCAAGCCGGGCAGCGTTCCAGCCGCCTCGCCACCAGGTTCATTCCAAAGACGGAGCGCTGGAAGGGATGGCCGCATTTCGGGCAGACCGCGCCCCCATACAATCCACCATAAACCTTCGGCTGCCCGTCTGTTGGCGTCATCTTCCGATCAGACTTGAACTGGCCTAACATGGAAACAGCGAATACTATAGCCACCACGCCGAGAATGGGAATCAGGATGTCTTTAACGCCGCTGTTGGCTTGTTCGGCGGTCAAAAACCGATAGGTGAGCGCCTTGGTGCTGAAGATCTGATCGTCTTTTGTTTCCACCCGAGCAGTAAGTTTGTGTATCCCCGAAGGGTAATTATCCGTGGTAAATGAAAAGCTGTAAGGCGGGGTTTCCAGACTCACCAAGGTTTGCTCGTCCATCAGAAAGGTCACTCGGGTAACGTTGTCTTCATTCCCCACCAGCCGCAGGGTCATGTTGCCCTGAATATCCGCCCCATTGCCGTAGCCAAAATCACGTCGCAGGGACACCCGGTAGGGTTCCTCGCTCTGCGCGGATACCGATCCAAAAATGCCCGCCAGCAGGAGCAATGCGAAAGCTAACACAGAAACGCGTTTATGCCAATTCATAAAAGTCGCCTATTTCCAACGGGTCAGAATGGTCTCGCGCTCGAACACTTGCGCGCCGAGGTGCAGCATTCCGAAAGCAACTAAAGCCATTATGCCAATCGCCGCCAGCATCAGAGCGAGATTAACAACCACTGCGCCAGCCATCTGAGCCAGCATCAGCCCCATCAGCGGCACCACAATCACTGAGGAGATTTGTTCCGCCACGCGCGGGTCATTCACCCGCGAGGAAATGAACAGGGCAAAGTTGACTGAGATAACCGCCAGGATTGGACCCAGCACCAGGACCGCCAGCAGCCAGGTAGGGCTGTTGATGTATGCCACCACACCCGGGCTGATCTTAAGCACTGCCATGCCGAGGTTGAACAAGCCAAATGCCAGGTAGGACGCTCCGATTGCCGGTATAACCGCCGCCGCGCACTTACCCGCCAGCAGTTCCACCGTGGTGATGGGCGTTGCCAGCAGTGGCTCCAGGCTGCGTGTGGTTTTCTCCCCGACGATGCTGTACGCGGCGATCGTGATCGGGATGATGATCGGCATGAGCATGAACAGGATCAAAAATTCATTGACCAGGTACACCTGCATGCAATCATTGCCGCTCATCCCCTCACACACCGACATAAAGCCCTCAGGCAGCCCGGCAGTGGCGCTGTCGGTCAAATCCGGCAGACTGGTTTTGGTTGAATTCAGCATAACCAACGGGATGGCGGTGAAAATCAAGGGCAGAAGCAACGTGGTGAACAGCACCATGCGGTTCTTGAATACTTCCGACCATTCCTTGTCGATGATGGTGCGTATATGTTTCATTGCCGTCTGCCTTCCTCTTCGGGGTGGAGCATCTCAAGGTACACCTGCTCAAGGGAGTGCTTCAACTCCCCGATAAAGCGGATATCCGCGCCGGCATCCACCAGGGTGCGCACAATTTGCGGGTTGTCGCGATCCGGGTCTGCCAGGCTCACCACCAGTTTCTCCCCGACCGCCTCCACATGGGTAACGTTGGGGCTGGCAGTCACCAGCCCGACCCAGTCGGGATTGAGGCCGGCGAGGTGGAAAACCACCTTGCGCCCGAATAATTTCTGGCGCAAATTTTCCGGGGTATCCACTGCCAGCAGGGTTTGTTTGAAGATTGCCACCCGATCGCACAGCTTGTCGGCTTCGTCCAGGTTGTGGGTGGTCATAAAGATCGTGCGTCCGCGCTCCTTCAACTCCTGGACAAAATCCCGCACGGTCTTGGCGGCTTCCGGGTCTAGGCCTGTGGTCGGTTCATCCAAAAAGAGCACTTTGGGTTCATGCAGCAGCGCGCGCGCCACCGCCAGTTTCTGGCGCATGCCCTTGGAAAAACTACCCACCGGGTCTGCCCGGCGTTCCCACAAGCCTAGCATGGTCAGGTACTTACCTACCGCGGCATTCACGTCCGGGACGTCATACAGGTTGGCGAAGATGCTCAGGTTTTTTTCAGCGGAGAGGCGTTCGTACATGCCCGGTGATTCGGTCAGGATGCCGACGGTGCGGCGGATTTGGGTGTCGTCCTTACCAAGCTGGAGCCCGTTAATGCTGGCCTGACCTCTGGTCGGGCGGATCAGGCTGGTGAGCATGCGTACGGTGGTGGTCTTTCCGGCTCCGTTGGGTCCCAAAAAGCCAAAGACTTCCCCTTCGTTCACCTGCAGAGACAGTGAATCGACAGCCACGAAATCTTCTTTGTGTTTTTTTCCAATTTTAAAGACCTTGGAGAGGTCCTTGGTGATGATCATAGCGTCCTTTGAGGAAGAGGTTGATTTCACTGACCTATTATAAATCCATGCGGCTGAATACTACCCTATAAAATCATTGGTTCCGGAATGGCACATGTGAAATGCCACTGTTTATGAAAACCCCTGGTAGAGAGAGGGTATGCCCACTCCACTAATGAATAACCACCATATGGATAAGGCAAACCTCGTTCACACTGGTGGGGACACCAGTGTGAGGGCTTGAGTGCGAAGCCTCCCCTCTGCTTGCGCCCATACCTCTTTTGTATAGGTTGGGACCGAAGATCTCCATCATCTCTACAATCTGTTGCGAACCTGATCGGAAAACCAATAACATGGAGAAGGCAAGCCTGATCCTATGTTGAGTGTGGTTGTACGGCCTGAGGTTTTTCTTCCGGCATGTCTGGTAAGATTGTGAGTATAGACTCGGTAGAATATCTCTATTTGGAAAAAGCACATGTTGAAAGTTACGACTGTTGTTGAAGCAAATCGAATCATCCGGGAGCGTTTTGGCAGCCTGAGTACCGCAGTGGAACGGGCCGGATTGGAAATGGCGCTCAACCGCATCCTGGCAGAGGACATCCTGGCTGCTGAATATGTGCCTGACTTCAACCGGTCAACCGTTGATGGATTCGCGGTAAAGGCGGAGGATATTTTTGGCTGCTCCGACTCCATCCCGGCGCTGTTGGTGCAAATCGGGGAAGCCAGCATGGGAGCGCACACCAGCCTGAAGGTCCAAGCAGGGCAGTGCGTGTACGTGCCAACCGGTGCGGAAGTGCCAGAAGGGGCGGATGCAATGATCATGCTGGAATACACCGAGAACCTGGGCAATGGAACCATCGCGGTTTACAAAGCCTCCGCCCCGGGCACGGACATGATCTTCCGCGGGGACGACGTGAAACCCGGGGACGTGGTTTTACGGGCAGGGACGCGCCTCAATGTGGCGGATATCGGAGCGCTGGCAGCCATGGGGATCACTTCGATACCAGTGCGAAAGCCCCCCAGAGTGGCGATAATTTCCACCGGCGATGAACTGGTTCCACCAGGAGAAGTACTCACCCCCGGCAAGATCCGGGACGTGAACGCGCCCATGCTGGTCAATGCCGCGCTTGAGGCGGGCGGAGAACCGCGCTTCATGGGGATTGTGCGGGATGATGATCGGGCTGTCCGCGATGCTATACAGGTCGCTGCCGGTGAGTATGAC
>JBAQMM010000069.1:0-3040 GCA_049302815.1 Anaerolineaceae bacterium
ACCCACGAGGTGGCGGTGAATGCCGCCAAGGCAGCCAAAGTGCCGGTGCATGTTGTGGACGCCAAAGGACCCACGATGATGTTGGGCTGGCAGGTACTGACGGCAGCCCGGGCGATCCAGGCTGGAAAAAGTTCGGCTGAAATCCTGACGGAAGTGGAAAATGTGCGCCAGAGCACCGTGTTAATGGTGGGAATGGAAACGCTTTCCTTCCTTGATAAAGGCGGGCGCATTGGAGACGCGGTCATGTGGTTGAGCAACGCCCTGGCAGTCAAGCCGTTGGTGCAAGTGAACCGGGACTCCGGAAGGGTTGTACCGATTACTGTGATGCGCACGCATAAAAACATGGTGGAGGGGCTTTACCAAAAGTTTGTGACCTCGCTGGGGAATATGACCAACCTTCACATCGCCATTTTGCACGGGAACGCCATGGAAGAGGCGCAAAACCTGGCCAAACGCATCTGCGCGGAACTTCACCCGGTTGAGCTGCTCATGAACATCACCGGTCCTGTCCTGGGAATCCACACCGGACCCGGCGCCTTGGCTTTGTGCGGTTATCCCGGCGCGCAACCTGCCTGATAATTCCATCTGAACAGCCATGCAAACCAAGAAACAGCAGCGACCTGTTGGTCTGATCCTGCTGATATTTGTGGCGTTTATCGCCCTTGGCATGCCAGATGGTCTGCTGGGGGTCGGTTGGCCGTCCATCAGGACAGGCTTTGGCATCCCGCTGGATTCTTTGGGATTGCTGCTGTTTACCGCCATGGTGGGGTATCTGACCTCAAGTTTTATCAGCGGGGAATTGACGCGGCGCTGGGGGGTTGGAAAACTGCTGATCATCAGCTGCGTCCTGACCGGGACTGGGTTGATCAGCTATACCCTCGTACAGGAATGGTGGATGATGGTGGCTTTGGGCGTGGTAACCGGCCTGGGAGCCGGAGCGATCGACTCAGGGTTGAACGCTTATGTCGCCAGTCATTTCGGTCCAGGCCTGATGCAGTGGCTGCATGCCAGTTACGGCATCGGCGTCACCACTGGTCCGCTCATTATGACCTTCGCCCTGGCCAATTTTCAGAATTGGCGTTTGGGTTACCTGGTGGTAGGGGGATTTCAATTGGTACTTGCGATCAGTTTTTGGATCAGTCTGCCCATCTGGAAAAACCACGCTGGATCAGAAGCCCAGACGCCAGAGACGAGCAGCCCGAAAGGTCCGAGTCTGGGGACGACACTGAAGCAGCCCAGGGTGTGGTGGAGCCTGGCGCTGTTTTTCCTGTATACCGGTTCTGAGGTCACGCTGGGGACGTGGGTGTATACCCTGCTGACTGAAGGGCGGGGGATAGACCCGGAACTGGCGGGCGTATTTGCCGGCAGTTATTGGGCCACTTTCACGGTCGGCCGCATCCTGGCCGGCGTCGTGGCGCGCAAGGTGCGCATCCAATCGCTGGTGAAGGGCTGTATCTTGCTGGCGTTGTTTGGCGCGGTGATGCTGTGGTGGAACCCCGTCACCTGGGTGAGCCTGGCGGCGGTGGCTTTGATCGGTTTGGCGATCGCGCCGATGTTTCCGGGGCTGGTTACCGGTACCGCCGGAAGGGTCGGACAGGAACACGCGAATAATGCCATCGGTATACAGACGGCTGCAGCCGGCTTGGGCGGCACAGCTCTGACCAGTCTGGTGGGGGTGCTTGCCCGGGCTTACAACCTGGAATTTATCCCACTGGCTTTGGTGGGATTCCTGGTGTGTTTGTTTGGGGTGTTCCTGGTGAATGAACGGAACGGTGTCAAAGCGTGGTGAGATGAGGTATCTGGGGAATAAGGCGGGCGGATCAAGATGTAGCTTGTGAGGGAGAAGAGAATTACAGACGAGGCTTGCCTCATCCGCCCCTCTGTTCGCGCCAGTGTCTGCATTGAGCGTGAGGTCGACGGAAAATATCCGAGTTTGTGTCAGTAATAGGGTGCAATCTTCTGTTGATTCTGTTGATTGCACCAAAAAAGACGATTCCTTCGTCCCTACAATGGCAAAATGTAGGTCACCCATTCCCAATGGGAGGAACCGCGCGCGGGTTTGTGACCGCAGGTCTCAATTGCTCAAATATTTATATCCTGCAGATCAGGCACGCTGCGCAGAGCGTGACCTACACCAACTAACGGCATAGGAAGGCGCTGTCTGTCACAGGAAAATTACGCAGACTCAAAAGCAAAGCTGCCAGAGAGGCTTGGAGTATAATCAAAAAAAATCACCAAATATTAACAGAGGAGCGCATGGTTGATAAATTAGCCTGGATAGATGAAGAACTCAATACCCTCAAAACGACCGGTTTCTACAATACCATTCGAACCCTGGATTCCCCCCAGGGAGCCTGGCTGGTGGTGGACGGAAAGAAAGTCCTGAATTTCTGCTCGAACAATTACCTGGGACTGGCGAATCATCCCAGGATGGTGGCTGCGGCGGCTGATGCCATGCAGCGCTATGGGGTCGGTCCCGGCGCAGTGCGCAGCATAGCCGGCACCATGTCCCTTCACCTGGAACTGGAGAAACGCATGGCTGCTTTTAAGAAAGTGGCTGCCGCCATCACCTTCCAGTCGGGGTTTTCCGCCAACGGCGCCACTATCCCCGCGCTGGTGGGCAAGGAGGATGTCATTTTCTCTGACGAGCTTAATCACGCCAGTATCATTGATGGCTCGCGCCTCTCCGGAGCTAAAATCATCCGGTATGCCCACTGCGACCCGGCAGATTTGGAGCGGCAGGCACAGGCTGCCGCCGGGACATACCGCCGCGGGCTGGTAATCACGGATGGGGTCTTCTCCATGGACGGCGATATCGCGCCGTTGGACAAGCTGGTGGAAGTTGCCTGCAAGTACGACTTGATGACCATGGTGGATGACGCCCACGGTGAAGGGGTGCTGGGGGAAGGCGGCCGCGGAATTGTGGATCATTTCCACCTGCATGGTCAGGTGGACGTGGAAGTGGGCACCTTCTCGAAAGCCTTTGGCGTGGTCGGCGGCGTGGTAACTGGCAATGCCCGGATCATTGAATGGCTGCGGC
>JBAQMM010000070.1:0-3524 GCA_049302815.1 Anaerolineaceae bacterium
AATCCATGCCCTGGCGCGAACTTTCCGCAACGGGCCTGCCAACGGCTGGTCACTCTGGTACTATTGGGATGGAGAAACACAATCCCGCCAACCGATTGATCAACTGCGCAAGAAATATCGTGAACAAATCAAAAAACATCTTTCAAACGATTAACGCTATCTAAGGATACCCATGAATACATCTCAAACTTACCCACAAACCAAATGGAGCCTGGACGACCTCTTTACCGATTTTGAGGATCCGGCGATTGAAGTGACCTACCAAAAGTTGAAAGACATGGTGGTTCAGTTCGAAAAATATCGCGACCAACTCACCCCCAATATCAGCGAAAGCCTGTTCATGGAAATTATTGGCGGCATGGAAGCCATGGAAAAAATGGGCTACCGCCTGTTTGGCTTTGCCGAGCTGTCCTTCTCAGCTGATACGCAAAACCAAAAAGCCCAGATCGCCATGGCACGCATTCAGCAGTTTGCCGCGGAAATGGCCAACCGTACGCTCTTCTTCAGCCTGTGGTGGAAAAGCCTGGACGAGGCAAATGCCCGGCGCCTGCTGGAGACAAGCGGGGATTATCGCTACTGGCTGGAGCAGATGCGCAACTTCAAGCCGTATACCTTGAGCGAACCGGAAGAAAAAGTGGTCAACATCAAGAACGTGACCGGCTCTTCCGCCCTGAACATGCTCTATGATTCCATCGCCAACCGCTACACCTTCAAGCTGGAAGTGGATGGTGAGGTCAAGGACCTGACCCGTGGTGAACTTATGTCGTACGTGCACAGTGCTGATCCTGACCTGCGCGCCCGGGCTTACCAGGAACTCTACCGCGTTTACGGCGAGGAAGGTTCCATTCTAGGGCAGATCTACCAGAGCCTGGTGCGCGATTGGCGCAACGAAAATGTGAGCCTGCGCGGGTTTTCCAGCCCGATTTCAGTGCGCAACCTGGGCAATGACATCCCGGACTCCGTGGTGGATACGCTTATCGAGGTTACCCGCAAAAATGTCGGCATCTTCCAACGTTACTTCAAGCATAAAGCCCACCTGCTCGGCATGGAGAAACTGCGCCGCTATGATATTTACGCCCCTGTCTCCAGTTCTGATAAACGCTATTCCTTTGAAGAAGCCACCGGTCTGACCTTCGAAGCCTATGAGCGCTTCGATCACCAGTTCGCGACCAAAGCCCGCAGGGTCTTTGACGACCAGCACATCGATAGCGAAGTGCGCAAGGGCAAAATGAGTGGGGCTTTTTGCGCCACCATCCTGCCTGAACTAACCCCCTGGGTTCTGTTGAACTACCAGGGCAAAGCCGATGATGTCTCCACCATGGCGCATGAATTGGGGCACGCCGTGCATTCCATGATGGCTGAAGACCACAGCCTGTATACTCAGCAGGCGTGTTTGCCCCTGGCGGAAACTGCCTCCACCTTTGGCGAGATGATGCTGACCGATCTACTGCTGGAGCGGGAAACCGACCCGGCTGTCCAGCAGGATATCCTGTTCCGTCAGCTGGATGATGCCTTTGCCACCATCCTCCGTCAGATCTATTTCGCCATCTTTGAACGTGAGGCACACGAAAAGATCGTCAACGACGCTTCGGTGGACGAGCTCTCGGATGCCTATCTGGCCAACCTCCAGGAGGAATTTGGCGATGCCGTGGACATCTCGGACGAATTCCGTTGGGAATGGGTCTCCATCCCGCATATTTACGGAACGCCATTTTATGTGTATGCCTATGCCTTTGGGCAGTTGCTGGTGTTTGCACTCTACAAGCGTTACAAGGAGGAAGGTGAAGCCTTCAAGCCCAGTTACCTGCGCATTCTTTCCGCCGGTGGATCGGTGCCGCCGATTGAGTTGCTGGCTGAAGCCGGCATGGACGTGACCAAACCTGAGTTCTGGCAGGGCGGCTTTGATGTGATTGACGGCATGGTCTCCCGCCTGGAAACGCTGAAGTAAACACGGTTTGTGAATAAACACCTTGTAGGGGCACGACATGCTGTGCCCCTACTGAAAGTGAGGTTATCATCCTGAGGAGCGCAAGCAACGAAGGATATTTGCTCTGAAGTAAATTTGATAATGAACTGGATAAGGCAAGATTCTTCGCTTCACTCCAGAATTACACACTCCACCATGTCACCCGCACTATGCAGTGCGCGACCTCCCATTGGAAATGGGGGACCTATAACTTTACGTTGCGCAATGACTGACCTACAGCTTCCCGCCTTGCATGCGAAAAAAGTCCGACCCCCTGACTCCCCTTTCCCTCAACCCACAGGCGAATGTGGTATATTTTAGCTACTTATTCATCCTCATTTGGAGTATTTTGCCCATGTATGTTGCCATCGAAGGAGTCATTGGAGTTGGTAAAACCACCCTGGCAAGGTTTGTCCATTCTGCTTTTCAAGCCGAGCTGCTCATGGAAGTCTTCGAAGAAAACCCCTTTTTAAGTGACTTCTACAGCGACCGCAGCCGTTACGCCTTCCAAACCCAGATATTCTTCCTGCTCAGCCGCTATCAGCAGCAACACAAGGTCATTCCCGAAACCCTTGCTGCCGGCAAAATGCTCATCTCCGACTATACCTTCGATAAGGATGCCCTGTTCGCCGGCATCAACCTGCAAGGGGACGAATTGGCCATGTACCACCGCGTTCACGAAGCGCTGGGCGAGAAAATTCCCCAGCCCGACCTGGTGGTTTATCTGCGCGCCAGCACCGAAACGCTGATGCAGCGTATCGCGCACCGGGACCGCCCCTATGAACGCGGTATGGAACGCACCTACATTGACGAGCTCAATCTGGCATACGATGCCTTTTTCGCCCAGCCAAAATGGCAGGATCGGCTGTTATCCATCGACACCGATGATCTGAACATCATTGCCCGCCCGGAAGATCTCAACTTCGTGATCAACCGCATCCGGCAGACGCTTAGAATGGCTCCCTATCAGGAGAGTCTGCCTCTCAATCCCTGAGCCAAAGGAGAAGCCGTGCACATCACCCAGGATTTACTGATCAAGTTCGCCAAAGACCATATTGCCAAACGTCTCAGACAGCCCAATGATATCGTGGCGATCTACCTGGCCGGCTCTGTCCTGACACCTGAGCCCCTGATTGGCGGCACCACGGATGTTGACATGGTCTTTGTGCACAAGGAAAATCCGCCGGTTGAACGGGAAGTACTGCGGGTCAGTTACGAAATTTCCCTGGATATTCAGCATCATCACCAATCCTTTTACACCTATCACCGCAGACTGCGGCTCAATCCCTGGCTGGGGCATGCCCTGTGCAGCCACACCAGCATCCTATACGACAACGAACACTGGCTGGAATTCATTCAGGCCGGTGTCAGTTCCCAGTTTAACACCCCCGAAACCATCTACGCCCGCGCCCAGATCATCGCCGACAAAGCCCGCCAGTTGTGGTTTGAGCTGGAAGACCCGCAGGAGCTGCCCTTTATCGTCTGGACAGACCTGTATTTCAAAGCAGTCGGTACGGCAGCCAATGTCCTGGCGGTCTTGGACGGACCAGCCCTGACC
>JBAQMM010000071.1:0-3487 GCA_049302815.1 Anaerolineaceae bacterium
AAGGTATAATCATTTTGGTGAGTCATTTTGTTCTCCTTATATATATGGTTTCGTCACCTTAAGGATACTTCTGACTCACCGCTTTTGTTAAGGTTCAGCATTTTACAGAAAATATGTTACACCAACATGGAAGCTGGAAGATACCAGAGTATGGAGCAGATTATCCAAGTTCTTGTGACAAATATAGATAAATCACATGGCAATAATGTTTCATTTCTCAGAAATCGTTTTTGAGTTTATTTGTTATTGTCCGGAAGGAGCGGTTACAGTATCAAAAGTTCATAGAAAGGGGATAGAAAAAAAGGAGAGTGTGGGGTCGAGACTCCTGTGACAACTATCAATAAATCATGCTATAACATCGTTTTAAATCTCAGCAAAGCCTACAGTTCGCGCCGGTGTCCTCAGTGCGAAGCCTCCCTGTGGGACTGCATAGCGCCCTGTCTGCTTGCGCCCACACATCTTTTATGTGGGAAGGGGTGCGTAGTCTCCCCTCTGCTTGCGGCTGCATTTTTATAAAATTGACCATTACCTTCGCATCTACGGTTGTTTCCCTGGGGTATAATCAAGTCAATGAAGTAAAGACGGAGAGGAGACTTGCCTGCTTATACGGAAATCGATGATCTCACCAGAAATTCGCTTGATCCTCAACGTTTGTTAGTTAACCAAAGCATCAAACAAGGAGAAACAATGAGTCATATGTTTATACCTGGGCCCGTGGACGTTGCTGATGAAATTGTGCGAGCCATGAGCCAACCCATGATCCCCCATCGCAGCAAGGAGTTTGATGAACTCTTCCGCCGCACTGGAGAAGGCATGCAAAAAGTCTTCCTTACCCAAAATCGCGTTTTTCAACCTCCTTCCTCTGGGTCTGGCATGCAGGAAGCCGGCATGCGCAACCTGGTTCAGCAGGACGTCCTGGTTCTGGTTAACGGCGCTTTCGCAGATCGTTGGTACAAGGTAGCCCTGGCAAATGGCAAAGCTGCCGATAGACTGGACGTTCCTTGGGGCGAAGCGCACACCCCTGATCTACTTCGGGATGCCCTCAAAGCCAAACACTATGAAGCGGTGGCGATCGTTCACAACGAAACCTCAACAGGCGTTGAAAATCCGGTCAAAGACCTCGCGGCAGTCGTGCGCGAAGCCAGTCCGGATACCCTCATTATGGTGGATGCCGTTTCATCCCTGGGCGGCGTCAAAATCGAGACAGACGCCTGGGGTCTGGATTTCGTACTGACCTCCTCGCAAAAATGCCTGGCGCTGCCTCCGGGCATGTCTTTCGCGGCTGTTTCCGATCGTGCCCTGGCAAAAGCCGAAACCGTTCCCAACCGCGGCTGGTACTTCGACCTGCTGCTTTACGAAAAGCACCGCCTCAAAGACAGCACCGCCATGACCCCCTCCATGTCCATCATTTACGGGCTCGATAAACAATTGGAACGCATCTTTGCTGAAGGGCTGGAAAACCGCTTTGCCCGCCATGCTGCCATGGCTGAAAGGGTTCGCTCCTGGATGCTGGCACATGAAATGCCCGCGCTGGCAAAGCCAGAGTATTGCTCCAAGACCGTTTCCACCATTCAGAACACTCGCGAAATTGACATTGCCGCGCTAAATAAATTCCTGCTCACCAAGGAGATGCGCATTGCCAACGGCTATGGTGATCTGAAGAACAAGACTTTCCGCATTGCCCATATGGGTGAAACGACCCTTGATGATGTCAATGCCCTGCTGGACGCTTTTGAGGAATATCTCAAGATCGCCTGATCCACTTAGTATTGAGACCAAGCCTGGAGTGTTCTATAATAACTCCAGGTTTTTTATTTAATGGAGAGATAACATGCCTGCGGATATCAGTGCGCAAATAGAAAAATTAGTTTATGGTGGGGATGGTCTCGGACGTCTGCCTGATGGCAGGACCGTGTTCGTTCCGTTTGTGCTGCCAGGCGAGCAGGTTCTCATCCACATCACTGAGGAAAAAAATCGCTTTGTGCGCGGGCAGGCTCTCGAAATCCTCTCTTCTTCGCCGCTGCGGATCGCACCCCGCTGCCCTCATTTCGGGGTCTGCGGCGGCTGCCATTACCAACAGATGGAGTATGAGCAGCAAGTTTCAAGCAAACTTGCCATCCTGCAAGATCAATTGGAGCGTATCGGCGGCATTGCCAATGCGCCCCTGACAGGAATCACCGCCTGCAGCAGCCACTGGAATTACCGCAACCAGATGCAATTCCATCCCAACCCTCAGGGCAAATTGGGCTTCATGGATATCAGCGGCGGGCAGATTGTGGAAATCCAGGAATGTCATTTGCCATTGCCCGGGGTGAGCGCGCTCTGGCCCCAGATTGAACTCGGTCCAGATGCCGGCCTCACCCGCCTGACGCTGCGTGAGGACAGTTTTGGCGAGCAGATGTTGCTTTTGGAAGGTAAGGAGGAAAATGGCCCCGAGGTGGAGTTTGATCTGCCTGTTTCAGCCTGTTATCTCAACCCGGACGGCAGCACAGTCAACCTGGCGGGGCAGGACGCGTTGACTTATTCCGTACTCGACAGACAGCTGACCGTCTCACCAGAATCCTTTTTCCAGGTTAACCTGGAGATCGCCCAGGAAATGATCAAGTTCGTGCTCGAACACCTGCCCTCTTCAGCCGACTTAAAAATCATGGAGCTTTACAGCGGGGTCGGCTTGTTCAGCGTCTTCCTAGCGGAGCGAGCCAGCCAGCTCACCGCCATCGAAAGCTCACCTTCCGCCTGTTATGACTTCGCCACCAACTTGGATGCTTTTGACCATGTCAGCCTGTACGAAGGGGCTGTCGAGCAGGTTCTCCCAGCCCTGGTGGGTCAGATCGAGCAGCCAGACCTGGTTTTCCTGGATCCACCCCGGGCAGGTTTGCACCCCAAAGCACGTGAAACGCTGGCAAAACTGGAAAGCCCGCATATCATCTACGTCAGTTGCGACCCAAGCACCCTGGCGCGCGACCTGAAGAACCTTTGCGCGGCTGGCTATGATCTGGTGGATGTGCATGGTTTTGACATGTTCCCCCAGACTTACCATGTCGAGACTATTGTAGTAATACGTCGGGCTCAACGAGTAACTTCGTAGAAATCCTTCGATTTAAGCACTTCACACAAAAAGTTTATTTCACTTCAGACGGCGATAACTTCCGAAATAAGGTAATTAACAACCATGTCATGGTTCGTGTGGTTTTGGATCTCGGTTGTGGGTACACGTTAATTTACAATTCCATTAGCCCTTTAGAACTCGAATCATCAATTGAAAAGATAGGCAGCGATATAGTCTAAAGAGCTACTCTTTTCGATCTGTTTTGGCTTGTATCTTAGGAAGGTAGAGGTATTTTGAACTCAAAGCCAATCTCATTTGATTATTACAACGGCAATCAAGCCAATCAGTTTGCTTTTTACCGAATCCCCAAACAACTATTTGTAAACCCAGCATTCTCAGGTCTCTCAAGCGATTCAAAGGTGCTATATGGTCTAATGT
>JBAQMM010000072.1:0-1971 GCA_049302815.1 Anaerolineaceae bacterium
TCTTTACGCTGTCCGGCGCTTCCGCGTTCACTTCCACGGTCACGCTGGTGATGGGGATGGGGTGGCAGAGCGGGATCAGCTCTGGCGTGCGCTTAGCGGCCATGATCCCGGCGATGCGGGCTGCTGCGAACACATCGCCTTTTTTGATCTCCCTTTTTTGGATCAACTCCAGTGTCTCCGCTTTCATCCGCACCATCGCGCTTGCCACTGCCACGCGTTCGGTCATATCCTTTTGGCTGATGTCCACCATGCGCGCTTTTCCATTTTCATCCAGGTGTGTCAATTCCATGGTCTCACCTCTCCAGGATGCTTAAGCGTATACCCGCCCAGTTTTTGCAGTCTGCCTGCGAATTCGTCGCTTTTCAACACTTCCAACAGCTTCTGCACCATCTCCAGCTCAAAGGCTTTCTCCGCAATCAACAGGTCATACTGCTCCTCACATACCGGAATGAAGTCCAGGTCGTATATCCTGGCTGCTGAAAGAATGCCCAAGCCCGCGTCTGCAGTTCCGGCGGCGATGGCAGCCGCCACGGCGGTATGGGTGAACTCCTCGCGGTCGTATCCGGGTATGCTGGCAGGATCGATTCCCAACTGTCTGGTCAGGTAATCGCACAGGATGCGCGTGCCGCTGCCCTTCTGCCGGTTCACGTAATGGATGCCAACCAGGTCCTTAATTCCGCTGATCCCCTTGGGATTGCCCTTGGGAACCATCAATCCTTGGGTGCGCTGCACGCACTCCACCAGAATGACCCCGCCCTGTGGAAAATACTTCTTGAGATAAGGAATATTGTAAGTGCCGCTGGCTTCATCCAGCAAGTGAATGCCACCCAGATGCGCTTCGCCCCGTTTGAGCGCCATGATCCCGCCCATGCTGCCCACGTGCGAAGAAGCCACCTGGCTCTCGCGCCAGCGCCGCTTCAAGATATCCGCAACCTCATCCAACAATGGATCATGGCTGCCGGTGATCACAACCGTGCGGTTGATCTCATCCAGGCTGCGCACGAGCTGCACTTGCACCGCTTCGCCAGCCTCATAACCTTCGGCATCCTGGGGGATGTGAATGATCCCGTCCGCTTTTACAAAGGAACTGACCACGCCCGCCCCGCGATTTAGCGGAACCGCCACGATCTTCCCGTCCACGTTCCCCAGCCGGGTGCGCACAAATTCCAGGTACTTGAGCGAAGAGGTCAACCGCCGGGATATGGTTGCTTCAATGAATTCCGTCTTGCCAGAAGGTCGGCAGGTGAGCAGCTCCACCACAGGTTTGAACAACTGCTCCAGCACCAGAATGCCTGAGACAGGGTAGCCTGGCAGCCCCAGGATGGGGACAACGCTTTCCGCCCGCTCCTGCGCGTAAGCCAGGATGGTGGGTTTGCCAGGTTTGATGGCAATCCCGTGCAAAACCACCTGCCCAATCTGCCGGATGGCTTCCACGGAATAGTCTTTCCTACCTGCAGAGGATCCGGCGTTCAAGACCACCGCGTCACACTCACCCACCGCCGTCTTCAGGGCTTGCCCGATCAGGTCTGCCTGGTCGCGTACGCTTGGAAAGACCCTGGGAACGCAGCCCCAATCGCTCAACATGCCCGCGAATATGGTGGAATTGGACTCGATGATGTCCCCTTCCTTTGGATTTTCGGTTGGCGCCACCAACTCATTACCGGTCGGGATGATCCCGATCACCGGTTTCGTAATGACTTCAACCAACATGACACCAGTCTCAAGCAGCGCACCAACTGCGGAGGGGTTGAGGTTGGTGAACGAAGGAACGATCATATCCCCCGCACTAATGTCCTCACCGATC
Source organism: Anaerolineaceae bacterium (assembly GCA_049302815.1). Lineage (GTDB taxonomy): Bacteria > Chloroflexota > Anaerolineae > Anaerolineales > Anaerolineaceae > Mesolinea. The sequence goes on from JBAQMM010000072.1 coordinate 1,805, forward strand.
TGCCGAATGTGCTGCCAGGGAATGGCAGCCTCGTACAAAGAGACGAAGCCTTCACCCTGCACCACATCTTCGACCATCACCACAGCGTCACAGCCCCTCGGCAGGGGATCGCCGGTGTTCACCCAGGCAAATTCATCCTCCGCCAGCCTCGCCGGCCTGGTCTCGCT
>JBAQMM010000073.1:0-2374 GCA_049302815.1 Anaerolineaceae bacterium
GAGCATGCCGTCGTAATCCTCCGCCATCAGCAGCCTTTTGAAAGCCCGTGAACCCTGGGCGTTCAAACGCTCCCCAATCAGGAAGGGCACCGGTTCCTGCTCAATCGGGACAGCCTGGATAGACGAGGCAAGCATGGCACAGGGAGTGGGTTCTGGCAATGCTACCGGCACTTTCTGCACTTTCCCCACCAACTTGCGGATGTGCTCGGGAGTGGTGCCACAACATCCGCCCACTACCCTCACGCCCAGCTTATCGACATAATCTGACAGCAGCTCCGAAAAAGGTTCAGGCTGCATCGGATATACCGCTTCGCCGTTGACGTTCATGGGCAGACCGGCGTTGGGGATGCACGAGATCGGAATCCTGGCATGTTCGCTCAGGTATTGGATGGAAGCGCGCATGTGCTCGGGGCCGGTGGAACAGTTCAACCCGATCACGTCCACGCCCAGCCCTTCCAGGATCGCCAGGGCAGCCGAGATGTCTGTGCCAAGCAGCATCTTGCCGTTGACGTCCAGCGTGACCTGCGCCTGGATGGGCAGAGCCACGCCCTCATCTGCACAAGCCCGCCGGATGCCTTCAATGGCGGCCTTGACTTCCAGAATATCCTGCTGGGTCTCCAGCAGCAGCAAGTCCACGCCCCCCTGGATCAGCCCGGAAGCCTGCTCGCGGAAGATATCCGCCAGTTCATCGTAACTGATATCGGACATTTGCGGGTCATCGGTGGAGACCAGTTTGCCTGAGGGACCGATCGAGCCGGCAACGAAGCGCGGTTTATCGGGTGTGCTGTAGCTATCCGCCAGGTTGCGTGCCAGCTGAGCGGCAGCGCGGTTCAATTCCACCGTGCGCTCGGAAATCCCATAGTCCGCCAGGGTCAGGCGATTGGCGCGAAAGGTGTCGGTTTCCACTACATCGGCACCGGCTTCCAGGTAGGAGCGGTGCACCTCTGCAACGTTTTCGGGTGAGAACAGCACCAGGCAGTCATTGCAGCCAACCAGCCGCTTGCCGCCAAAATCAGCTTCGCTCAGATTCATGCTTTGCAGGCTGGTGCCCATGGCACCATCAAAGACCAGGATATGGTCTTTAAGAGCTTCCAGGTAGGCCGTCTTTTTCTTAAGCAGTGGTTTTTGGTTCATGTTGCACCTCACCGAAGGTCGGATGTACAAAAAATGCCTCTTACTCGGAGGCACCATCGTGATCGAAAGTCTTGCCTCATCTTCCAGAATTTATCAAAGGATTCTGCCGGAATTGGCACCAGGCTTTCGCACAGGTTGCCGAGGTTTCATCGGGCCGGTCCCTCCACCTCTCTGGATGAGTAGAATGGCAGTACTGTATCACAAGTACGGGAGCACGTCAAATAATTGTATGCTAATCTAGCAATTCTCACAGATAAATTTTTAAACCCGGGAAAAAAGATTGTTTTTTCCACTTTTTTGATATAATACAGCGTTGGCATCATACCAACCCGTTGCCAAAATTATCACATGCCTGGTGCTGGTCATCTCGCGTAATAAACAAGGAAGGTCACATCAATGAAAGAATTCTCGACATCATCCGTGCGCAACATTGTGCTTGCGTCCCACAGTAATTCCGGCAAGACCATGCTCGCTGAAGCATTCCTGTACTTCACCGGTGCCACCACCCGTCTGGGAAAAATCGAGGATGGCACAACCACCTCCGATTTCGAAGACGAAGAGCATCGCCGTGGGATTTCAATCTTCACGTCGGTTATCCCGGTAGTTTACAAGGACCTCAAACTAAACCTGCTGGACACTCCCGGTTATTCTGATTTTGTCGGAGAAGTCGTTTCAGCCATGCGTGTGGCAGATTGTGCCCTGATTCTCATTGATTCTGTCGCAGGTCTGGAAGTTGGGACGGAAGTCGCCATGCAGTACGCCAACGAATTCAACCTTCCCCAAATCATGGTCATCAATAAGATGGATCGTGACAATGCCAACTTCCGCAAAGCCCTGGCATCCGTACAGGACCAGACCGACTATCGCCTGATCCCATTGCAGCTGCCCTGGGGCGAAAAAGCTGATTTTCAGGGCGTGATTGACCTGGTCAACATGAAAGCCTACAAAGGCGAGGGGAAAACCGCCTCCGAAATTCCAGCCGAATACCGCGCGGAAGCTGAAGAAGCCCGCCTTAGATTGATTGAGGCCGCCGCTGAAGGGGAAGACTCCCTGATGGAAAAGTACTTCGAGAACGGCGGCCTGACCGCCGAAGAAACCCTGCAGGGTCTGCACAAAGCCATTCAAACCAGCAATGTCATCCCGGTGCTGGTCGCTTCGGGCGGCCGCATGATCGGCATTGTCCCGCTTTTGGATACTCTGACCAAACTGGCACCCTCCCCGGCCGAACGCCCTGCCGTCG
>JBAQMM010000074.1:0-4117 GCA_049302815.1 Anaerolineaceae bacterium
CACGGGCTTTCCTGTTCCAGCCTCTCGTACAGCCACGCCACCATTCAGTCAACAGACCCGTCAAGCGCGCTGCTCCGAAATGGACCCCAACAACCTATTCTATTCCTGCTTTTTCAGACACTTCTACGCTCAATGACAGCCTCTCGATTAATACTTTCTTCTAAATCTAACGAAAAGTGAAACAGTAACTCAAAATTAAAGTAACTCTACAAAAACACATGGCTTGTTAGTGTAACATTCTCTCTGTAAAATGCTGAACCTTAACAAAAAGTGGTGTGTCAGAAGTATCCTAAATAGGTAACCAAACCAAAATAGGAGAACAACAAAATGACTCACCGAGAAGATTATACCGTTACAAGTGATTTAGCTGAAAAAAAGGTCTGAAAGCTGCTCCGGAACTGTTGTGGATATTGATCAACAATGTCATGCAGGTGGAAAAATCCAAGTACCTGCAAGCCAGAGAGTACGAACGAACTGAAGACCGGATTGGCCATGCCAACGGGTATAAACCAAAGACGGTTCGGACCCGAATAGGCGAGATTACCTTTACAATGCCCCAGGTGCGAGAAGGAGGCTTATATCCCACTGCACTTGAAAAGGACTGAGAAACGAGAGGGCACTGGTGACTGCTCTGGCATGTGCAAGGTGTTTCCACACGGAAGGTAAAAGCCATCACCGAAGAGTTGTGTGGGGTTGAAATCTCAGCTATGCAGGTCAGCCGGGCAGCGGCTCAACTGGACGGAGTGCTACAAGAATGGCGAGAAAGATCACTGGGAGAAATCCCTTATCTTTATGTGGATGCCCTGTATGAGAAGGTACGGGAAGCAGGACAAGTGCGTGATGCAGCGGTATTGGTGGCTTCTGGCATCACTCCAGAGGTGAAAGGCAAGTTCTTGGGGTCTCTGTATCGCTCAGTGAGCATGAAACCCACTGGAGGGCCTTCTTCGAGAGCCTTAAGGATCGTGGATTGAACGGAGTGAAGTTGGTGATCAGCGACGATCATGAAGGTCTGGAAGCAGCCAGAAGAGCTGTCTTTGGCAGTGTTCCCTGGCAACGATGTCAGTTTATTTGTTCTTTGTAACTTATCAGGAATCGCAGTTGACGAATTAGATCATTACCTAATATAATAGACCATTATCTTTTATATTCAGGTAGATGCCATGTTACAAAACACTTATACCAAACTCAACTGGGATATCGGCACAGGCTATGACCTGTTCATCAGCCTGATGACTCTTCACAATCCGGAGCAGTTTGGTTTGCGGGCTTCCTGGGCGGCTGGCGTGCGCTCACGTCTTTCAGCCGAGGATCGACTAACGCTCGAGACTACCCAAACGTTGATGTCTGCACCAATGTTCTTCGTCCACAATGTACCAAAGCCCAGGAATGCCGCCGCTGTGCTCCAAAAACTAGCGAGCATTCCTGAATCAAAACGGCTGGAAACCATTAATTTTCGTTATAACACGCCAGAATCCCTCCGCGCGGTTTTACGAAGCACCACCCCCGTGAAAAGATGGACCAGCGCGGAAAAGAGCTTGATCACCGAGACCTACCGCGAACGTGGGCGTACGCTCGCACCCACCCAAGTGGAATTGCTGTATCAGACCTGGGCGCATAGGGAAAAGTTTGGTCAGGACTATCTACGCGCTTTGAAAGCCTATGTGGAATCGTTCTTCCTCGAGGAAGAGCAACGCATCCTGCCGGTGCTCAAGCAGGGGCTTTCACACGCCCAAATGCGCGCCGGCTCGTTGCCCCTGCCTGCCATGCTGGAGGAACTCTCTTCCGGCGTGCGTTTTGCAGAGCTGGCAAATGTGAGCAAACTTTACCTGGCGCCGACTTTTTGGGGCGCGCCTTTCCTGTTCTACGAACATCTGGATGACAACACCATGTTGATGCTTTTTGGCTCCAGACCGGATACCATGGCGCTTATTCCGGGGGATGTCGTCCCCGACAGTCTGCTGCGCGGCTTGAAAGCTCTGGCAGATCCCACCCGCCTGCGCATCTTGCGATCCCTGGCACAAATCCCCCAGACAGCCGCCCAACTTTCCCGTGCATTAAGGTTGCGCCCGCCGACGGTCGCCCATCACCTGATGGAACTGCGCATGGCTGGCATGGTTCAAATCACGATCACCACTGAAGGCGAGCGTCACTACGCCACACGTTACGAAGGTTTTGAAGCCAATCAAGACCTGCTCAATCGTTTCGTCCGCGGAGAGTGAGTTTGCCTGACCAGAGGATGGAACCAGAGGCGGAAAAAGCCTCCTTTGTCAAGACGTATATCTCCAGGGTGGCTGCCTTTAGCCCCAACGCGCGCAAGTACCTGATCAGTATTATGATTTTTGGCGCTGCCATGGGGGTTTATCAGCTGCTGTTCAACTTCTACGTGCTCAGCCTGGGCTATAACGAAGCTATTTTAGGCAACCTGGTAACCGCCCGCAGTGCCACCTCGCTGATCGTTGCCCTGCCCATGGGGTATGCCGCTGACATCATTGGCAGGAAAAACTCCTTCATTTTGGGCAATGCCGGCGTGGGTCTTGGGATTATCCTGATGATCTTATTTCCGTCCATCCCGATGTTCACCACCATGAACATCCTGATTGGGATTGCCCAGTCGCTTTCAAGCGTGGCAATGGGACCTTTCCTGATGGAAAACAGCGGAGAAACAGAGCGAACCTACCTATTCAGCTTTAGTTCCGGTATGCGTATGACCGCCACCTCGGTGGGGGAGTGGATTGGCGGCTATTTACCTACCTGGATTGGCACCAGTATGAACGTCAGTCCGCTTAGTTCCAGTGCTTATGCCTGGTCTATGGGCGTGATCGCCATTGGGGTGGGGTTGTCGCTCATCCCGAATTTTATGATCACCCGTTTGCGTCTGCCGAAAAGCGAGCGCTCGGTCTTCGCGCCGATTTCCTATATGCGCAAGAATCCCAGAGGGCTGACCAAGCTGATCATGCCGCTGCTGCTCACTTCGATTGGTGCCGGTATGATCATGCCATTCATGAACGTGTTCTTCCGCAATGTGCACCACCTTTCGGACGCCTCTATTGGAGTTCTGTTCGCCTGGGGTTCGCTCGCCATGGGAATTGGTTTGCTGCTGGCACCAGCACTGGCTGAGCGTTACGGCAAAATTCAGGTAGTGGTGGCAACCCAGGCGCTCTCTATCCCCTTCCTGGTTATGCTCGGGTTTTCTCCCTCAATTGGTATGGCGGCGGTGGCGTATTACTTCCGTCTGGTGTTAATGAATATGAGTTCCCCGGTGTACTCGACTTTTGTAATGGAACAGGTGGATTCAGATTCGCGCGCAATGGTTGCCAGCCTGACCAGCATGGCCAGCAATTTTGGTTGGGCTTTCAGTCCAACCCTCAGCGGATACTTCCAGGTAAATTATGGATTTGGACCGTCTTTCCTCGTTACGATCATTTTCTACATTATCTCGGTGGCAATGTACTATTTCTGGTTCTGGAAAAGCCAAAGGCAGGCAAAATCAACCCAATCAGAAGAGTTGACGCACTAACCCTTGGCTCGCTTGCGCTGAAAGACCCGGATTAATTTATCCTTGCGATTTGGAAAGCAAAGTCGGAGTTCTCATTGGCAGTCACATTCTGTGTTCTCGCATTGATTTTCCTTTCGTAATCCCCCTTTCACCCAAAAGCCTGCCAGCCAGCCAGAATCAACGGTAGGGGTCCTTCTGCGCCCAGCCGCTCCCCGTTTTACTGACGTACCAGGATGCGGGCGAAAACCAAAAGTTCCCTGTATAAACCAGCGGAGCTGCGAAGCTGGGTCAGTTTTAAAAAAGTTAAGGTGGCATTCCTGGCGGCGATGGAAGTTGCTTCGGGCGGGTTTTAAGCGGTGGGTGTGTAGGGAGTAGAGCTGGGATACCAGCCAGCATATCGTGCTTGGGTGCAGAAAGCACCATGGCAGCTTTAGGTGAAACCGGTACGAGCGGGGGGGTAGTCATGAACCAAGAACAGTCTGCCCAGGATCGGTAAGGCAAGGAGTTTATGGAGGGGGTGAGCCTTTTGGTGGGCTCAAACTTCAGGCTGGATACGGAACTCGTAGATGCCATCCTGGTAGCTCCATTCATGCCCGCAACCGGGGCAGACCTGTGTGTGGG
>JBAQMM010000075.1:0-16619 GCA_049302815.1 Anaerolineaceae bacterium
ACATCTACCTCTCCCCGCGCGAGGCGCTGGCGCTGCGCGGCGGACGTGCGGATGCGGTCTTATTGGAAGGTGTTTTGCTGGATTGGCTGGCAAAACATAACGAAATCCAGTATCACGATCAGCGCTACCCGTTTTCGGAAGGGAACATTCACGCTGCCATCCAGGTTCTCAAAGAAACCCTGGCGATTGGGCTATTGCGCACCAATGAAACCATTTTTGATCTGCTCAGCCTGGGAAAGAGCTTGCAGCAGTCCATCAATGGAAACCTGAAAAGCTTCAGCCTGCACTATATCGATTGGGAACATCCTGAAAACAATGTTTACCATGTGGCAGAAGAGCTTGCAGTGGAACGCCGCAGCAGTCATGAAACCCGCCGGCCGGATCTGGTGTTGTTCGTCAACGGTATCCCCTTCTGCGTGATCGAATGCAAATCTCCCGACCTCAAAGACCCCATTACCCAAGCGATCTCACAGCAGATTCGCAACCAGAAAGAGGACGAAATCCCTGCCCTGTTTCAATATGCCCAGCTGCTGCTGTCTGTCTCAGGAAATGAAGCCAAATATGCCACGGTAGGAACAGCCGTGAAGTTCTGGAGCGTCTGGAAAGAGGAAGGCAAAGATTTTGAAACCGCCGTAAAAACCGCGGTGGATCAACCATTAAGTCGTGATCAGATTCAAAGCTTGTACGAGGCATTTCCCGGAAAGCACCGCATGGAAGCGGTCAACAGTTTGAATTTGCCGCGAACGGTCACTGTGCAAGATCGAGCGATCTATTCGCTTTGCCAGCCTGAGCGATTGCTTGAACTGGCTTATGGATTTACCCTCTTCGATGCTGGTGAAAAGAAAATCGCTCGTTACCAGCAATATTTCTGCGCCAAGAAAATCATGCGGCGTATTTATGAGCGCGATTCAGAAGGCAGACGGTCCGGTGGCGTAGTCTGGCATACCCAGGGCAGCGGCAAATCCCTCACCATGGTCTTTCTGGCAAAAGCCATTGCGGTGCGTCCCGATATTCCAGATTATAAAATTGTGCTGGTCACCGACCGGGTCGATCTGGATGATCAGATTTACAGGACTTTTCACGCTTGTGGAAAAGAAGTTGAACAGGCCAAGACCGGTAAGGACCTGGCTGAGATGCTGCGCGAAAACAAACAGCGCATTATTACAACCGTTATCGACAAATTCGACGCTGCCGTCGGTCGGCAAAATGCGCGCAATGATAACCCCAATATCTTTGTGCTGGTGGATGAAGGGCACCGTACTCAATATGGCTCCATGCATGCCCGCATGCGCCAGGCGCTCCCCGAGGCTTGTTACATCGGCTTTACCGGCACACCGGTAATGAAAAAGGATCACGATACCGTTCGTCAATTTGGCGGCTTAATTGATACCTATACTATCACCCGCGCTGTGGAAGATAAAAATGTTGTGCCTTTATTGTATGAAGGCCGGCACGTTGATCAACAGGTGGACGAGAAGGCAATTGACATCTGGTTTGAACGCATCACACAGGATTTATCCACCCCGCAAATTGCGGATTTGAAAGCCAAGTATTCCACCACTGACCAGCTCAATAAAACTGCGCAAAAAGTCCAGCGAATCTCTTGGGATATCAGTACCCATTATCGCGACAATTGGCAGGGAACCGGATTCAAGGGTCAGTTGGTAGCCACAGACAAAGCCACCGCCCTTTTATATAAGCAGTTCCTGGATGAATTTGGCATGGTTACCTCTGAAGTGCTCATCTCTCCCCCTGATGAACGTGAAGGCGAGGAGGACCTTTACCAGGAAAACGTTCTAGCTGTTCAGCGTTTCTGGAAAGGGATGATGGAAAAGTATGGCAGCGAACGCGAATACAACAAACAAATCATCAACACATTCAAAAACGGGGAAACACCGGAAATCATCATTGTGGTGGATAAACTGCTGACCGGATTTGACGCACCCCGAGATACAGTCCTATATCTGACCCGTAAACTCAAGGATCATACCCTGCTGCAAGCCATTGCCCGAGTGAATCGACTGTACGAGGGAAAGGATTATGGTTACATTCTGGATTATTACGGTGTGTTGGGCAATTTAAGCAAAGCCTTGGATCTTTATAATTCCCTACCTGAATTTGATTCGGATGATCTGGTGGGTATCCTGACCGATATCAGCGAGCCAGTCTCGCATTTAGCGCAAGCCCATTCTGTGCTGTGGGACACCTTTAAAGAGGTCAAGAACCGCCGCGATGCGGAAGCTTATGAAATTCTGCTGGCAGATGATGCCTTACGAGAGAAGTTTTATGATCGGCTAACAAAATATTCAAAGATATTATCGATTGCCTTATCAAGCGTTAAGTTTCTGGAAGAGACTCCCCCTGAAAAAGTTGAGCAATACCGGAGCGATCTGAAATTTTTCTCCAAATTAAAGGCATCTGTTCAGCGTCGCTATGCTGAGGTAGTGGATTTCTCACAATATGAACCGCGTATCCAGAAACTGCTGGATACTCATGTTGGTACTGGTGATGTGGAGCAAATTACCTCACTGGTGAACATCTTCGATCAGAAAGCATTCGCTGATGAGGTGGAAAAACTGCATTCGGATGCTGCCAAGGCGGATACTATCGCCCATCGCACCCAGAAGACTATCTATGAGCGCATGGAGCAAGATCCCGTATTTTACAAACGCTTTTCAGAAATATTGAAAGAAGCCATTAAAGCTTATCGGGATGAACGTCTCCGTGAAAAGGATTATCTGGCGCAGGTCACTGAGATTATGCAAGCTGTTCTGAATCGAACGGGAGATAATGTTCCGGTACGGTTGAATGGGCATGAGGTTGCAAAAGCATACTATGGAATTGTCAAAGAGACAATTCAACCAGGCGAATCTGGAGAAGATCGCAGTGAAGCCTTTGCCAGGGCAGCACTGGAAGTGGAAAACATTGTTGAAAGAAACCGGATCGTCAACTGGGCAGATAATATTGATGTCCAAAATCGGATGCGAATCGAAATTGAAGAAATGCTATTTGACTGGAAAGAGCAGGAAGGGGTTGAACTTACATTTGAGAAAATTGATCGGATTCTAGATCAGTCCATTGATGTAGCACGCGTCAGATGTCCCTAAACCAAGGCGATTAATGGTGATTACCGAAAAAACCGAAAGTCCAATAATGATAACCGTATCCTATTCCAATCTCCAAATCCCTGTCACAGTATGGTTTGAAGAGCGGAATCGCTTAAGAATTACGGTTCAGCCAGATAAAAGTATAGTTGCGAAAGCGCCGCTTGATCATACATTAGAGGAAGTGCAAGCAAAACTCGAAAAACGTGCCCCCTGGATGATCCATCAATTGGAGTACTTTGACCAGTACCACCCCATATTGCCAGAACGCCATTATGTGAGTGGTGAAACGCACTACTATTTGGGCCGGCAGTATCGGTTAAAGGTGATGTCCGGCAGCGAAAATGATGTAAAACTTATCGGTAAATATTTTATGTTAACTACAACCCAACCAGAAAACCTTGGGCGAAAACAGCAATTATTGCTAGACTGGTATTCCAGGCACGCCAGAGTATTCATCCAGAATCGAACAGAGCTGTTTGTTGACCGTGTCTTTGAGCTTGGCGCACAAAAACCTGAGATTAAGTATCGGAGGATGAACAAACGCTGGGGAAGTTGTACACCTTCAGGGGTGATTACATTCAATACGGAGTTAATAAAGGCGCCAACTCACTGTATTGATTACGTGGTCCTTCATGAATTATGCCATCTGGTGCATGAGGGTCACAGCGCGAAGTTTTATCACTTGCTGGATGTGTTAATGCCAGATTGGAAGAAGCGAAAAGAACGATTGGAAAAAGTGATTCTAGTGTAGAGATAGAATTTGGAATACCTTATTCTATGTCGATCTATTAACTGTTCTGGGTAGCTCAATCGTAAATCAGAGCCAAAACCCAGAATGGTAAAGAAAGGGGAGAACTGATGATCATATCAACAGAACCGATTGAAGGATTTGATGAATTAATTGAAGACGAATCAATGTTGACGGACGAAAATGGGGACGAGCCGACTCATGAACGTCGAAGAATCTTTACAGACAAGTTAGATCCTCCGATTGATTCCCTGTTCTTGAAGAATAAGCGTGATGATCTCATATTAGATCCCATCTTCCAACGTCGCCCTGTTTGGGATCTGGCTCGTTGCAGCAGATTGATCGAATCAGTCATTCTGGAGGTGCCCTTACCTGTTTTCTATCTGGCAGAAAGCAAAGATGGCACTGAGGAAGTAATTGACGGCCAGCAGCGATTACGGGCTTTTTTTAATTATTTGGACAATGTCTATTCGTTAACAGGTCTAAAGGCCTTGCCGCATCTCAACGGAAAATATTTCCGAGATCTAGATAAACCCACTCAAAAATTGATCTTGGGGTATTCAATCCGCACAGTCACATTCAAAAAAGAGTCGGATGAGAATCTCCGATTTGAGATTTTCGAACGATTTTGAACACCGGCGCAATGCCTTTAAATGACCAGGAACTGCGGAATTGTATTTACCGAGGCAGATACAACGAATTGTTGATTGAACTCTCCTCTGATCCCGATTACATGGCGATCATGGGAATTAAAGCACCTGAGAAACGTATGAAGGATGTTGAATATGCATTGCGTTTTTCAGCTTTTTATCATGCTACATATCTGAAATATAAACCCTCTATGGCTCGTTTTCTAAACGAGGATATGAAAAAACATCAAAATATTTCGGATGAAGATGCCACGAAACTACGAAAAGCATTCAAGAACAGTGTGACGCTCATTCGTTCGATGTTGGGAACCAATGCTTTTCACCGATATTATCGTGGAGACGATGAGAATAACAATGGATATTGGGAACCTAAACAGTTTAACGCCTCCCTATTCGATATATTGACTTGGGGATTCACAAATTATGATAAGAATCTTGTTATGGCAAATCTTGATGCAATTAGGGAAGCATGGATAGCCATAATGACTGATGATCCAGATTTTATTGCATCCATCCAATTGTCTACAAGTTCGTTGAAAAGTGTGACTTATCGTTTTGATGCCTGGCGAAAAGTTTTAAACGAAGTGCTTTCGTCTACGTCAACTCAGCCAAGGTGTTTCACTAGAGCGTTGAAGCAAAAATTATTCGACGCAAACCCTACCTGCCAAATATGTAACCAGCAAATTGCAGAGGTCGATGATGCGGCTGTGGATGCAGAAAGAACGCCGATATCATGCTTAATAAGCTGATCTGCGGCAAGCTGCTGCTCGGGACGAAGAGTTCCCTGGAAGTTTAATACTAGAGGGTTACCAGCCGCCCGTTCGTCAATCAACTTCGTTTTGATTTTTAGCTCACCGAGTACCTAGAGCAGTTCTTCCTGACACCCTCTGGGTAAGGCAAGGTGTTTCGGATATTCCTCACAACAGCTAATAATCCTGGGTTTTCCAAACGTCGAGAGGCGCATAGCATGAGCTTTATAGAATTCCGGGTTTTGAAATGCAGCCAATCGAATGATGCGATTTCGCAAAGGTGCAGGTAACCCCTCTTTTTCGATATAAATCTGGTTGCTGAGAACCAGATCGGGTTGATCTGGCAAAGGGCCAGTTATTTGAGGTTCCTTATATTTCCGAGATGGGGTTAGTTTCCAGGGTTCATTCTCAGTTTCATCCGAAATAACCACCCGGACACCAGTGATTTCGCATTCGTCTTGCACATTTTTCACAATACGTTCCAGGTCTTGTAGAGTCATCTTTTGAATCGATGACAAAAAAGCCCACTGGTCAGGATAGGGATTGAGGTCGTTGTCCAAAAAGACGCTGTTATTTTGTTCACGTGGTTTTTTCTGCAGTGGCAGGGCAATCAGATTACCGAATCCGCCTCTTGGCAAGGTATCCTGGCTGGGGAAAAGCCGGTCGTATGAATCCATTCCGATTTCCGGTCGCCAGTTCATCGTACTTGTTAGCAGTAATGACCCAAGTTTTCGGGCTAATAGTGCTTGAACCGGTGTTTCGAAAAAAGTCCAGACATGCCCACCATTTCCGGATCGTGATCGTTCTAAAACGGCAGGAACTTGATAACTGGCGCAAGTTTCCAGAAAGGATTTGGCGTCTACAGTCCAGGTCGATTTATCGAAATCAGCTGCCAAAAACCAGCATGATTCATCTGCCAACAAAGGATAAATCCCCATCGTAAAGTCTCTGCCGAAACGATCATTAGGATCATTTCCTTTGAGATGATTTCGGATGATTTCATCACTAATTGGCACAAAAGCTCGAAAATTGCATTCCTGACAAGCGATCTTCGGTTTTTGGCAAATACCTGCTTGCCATTCATTCCGGCAGACAGGAGCGTAGCCTGACTTTCCGGTTTTGGAATTTTCAAATCTGCGCGGGAACACATCTTCCCGTCCTTTGAATAGAGAACGGAATAATCGAAATTTTTCCTCTTGAGAGGATTGATTATTGATCGTAATTCCTTGAATGTGCAGCGGTAGTTGTGCTGGGGAATCTTTTTGAAGGAACTGCCGGCGTAATTGAGTCAGCTCATCCAGTAATTGACTGCGGTGATGATCCAGATTCGCTAATTCTGTTTCGATTTCAGCTATTTTCCGCTCGATATCAGAAGATTCATCCATGAACTTATTGTACAAGGAAATGTTGTTTGCTTAAATATTGCAGCCCCGTCTAATTTGTCGGTACTGATTTCTTGTACAAATTCGCATTTGGATTGCATATTTGTACAAAACTGGATCTGGTTTTCAAACTCCGCTTACAGTCATAAAGATAATTACTGATAGTCCGATAGAAAACCTTATAAACATGAGCCACCTTTTTTATTTGAAAACCGGAACAGACCAAGAAAAAGGCATAAACCTTCCGGTGCTCCAAACCAATGAACTGATCAAACCAACGGGTATAACGACTATATTTAAATTCAGTCTGAGACTTACCCCCCTCAAATCTTTGTGTGCAAACAGCCAAGCCCACCCCCTACCCTCACATCCCCCCAGCCTTGAAACAAGGGGGGAAAGTTGGGGGATATGTGGGGGGCACTGCCTTTCAGCTTATCTTAGTCAAACCCGCCTTGCAGGCAAAGCCCGCAAGTGCTAACTTCACAATCCCTCAACCCTCCCCTTAAAGTACCTTCGCATTCATGCGTTTTGATCCTCAGGGAAAAGAACCCTGAGGGTGCATTCCTAAGCGCTCAGGCACTTTGCCACACTCCAACCTATGCAACAGGTCACTCTGAGCGAAGCGAAGAGTCTTGCCTTGTTGCTATCGTAGCAGGTCGGGGAGCAATCCGAACGCTTCAATGCCCCGAAGGGCGGGCAAGTCTTTTTAACTCGCTCCCCTTCTCTGCCAAAGCGCTGGAACTGATCTACAAGTTCTCACCTGGTCTGCCTCGAAAAATCTGTAAACTCTGTGACAACGCCCTCATCCGGGTAGCTAGTGCCCAGCAGAAAGAAGTCAGTGCAGACATGGCCAGTTACGTTGCCGAAGAAATACGTCAGAATCTCGACGAAGAAGCTCTCACAGCGAAAACAGACCCAAAATTTACAACAAACCTTCTTTATCCATTTCTAAACCCGAACATGGCTGACCAGTCCCCTCCCCAGTGCATGGTTCCTTCGCAGATCTCATGCAGTAGGCACTTAAAAACAAACCTAATACCTTAAACAGGTTGCAAAGGACATCACAGCAAAGAATATTCAAATTCAAAACGGAGAAACCAAGAATCCACCACGTCATGCCATCCATCCATCACGACGTCATGACTCTATGAAACCAGGACATCCTATCGGCATGACACCACCATTTCATGAAATGCTTCATAGCAGTTGGAAGGAAACCCTGAAGGACACAGAACCGCATAATTCCTCATTCAGATATGCCCAACGGGGGCCTCTTATGCCATGCAAGACCCGGTGAATGATTTGAAACGTAAACACCATGCACAGGTTAAACCCGCCATACCAGCACCAACAACGATGTTCGCAAATTTTTCAGTCATTCCTCATTTCCTTTCCAAGGTCACTTTTATCGTGTCATGACAAAAAATCAAACAAGGTTATCGCTATTAATGCCCTTCTGTAGAGTTGCCAAACAAAACTCTCTTCTATTTGGCAAATCTCTACAGAAGTTTGTTAGGTTATCTTATTCTGGCATGAGGAACACGTCAGGCCGGTACACTCGCCGTCTTGGGCAGTTTGCCTAAAGCTTCCAGCTCATCGGCTACATCTTTCAAGTCCAACGATTCCAGGTGTTCTCTGGTAGGCCATCCGGTCTCACGGTCCCAACCCATATACTCATAGAAGTTGCCCGTGGTCACTTTGAACTTTTCTGCGTCGTAGGTTCCATAAGTTCGCGGAATGATCTCGTCGAATTCCATTTGAGCCGTCCGGTTATGGTCACGGATTTGAATCGCCCGGAACAGTGTGTTGACTCGCTCACCGGCCTTGAAGAGTTCATCTTCGCTGGTCTTGATGCCGGTCACTGCCGAGAAAGTCCTGGATTCAACCGCTGTCGTCCAGGTACCTTCACCCACCGTTTCGTCGAATTGCCAGCCCATGTAATTGCGCAACGGGAACATAAAACACTCGGGCAGACAATCAATGATTGTTCCTCGTATTGTGCTGAGTTTTGCCCATTTCAATGGGAAAGTGGCTGTATATGGATCCACTTGTTTCATCATGGATTTTCCAACGAACTGCTGGAAATCGGCATGCGCCCAGTCGGGCCACTTGTTGTGATGAGGATCACGCGTATCGATCATCCAGTTCAGCATGCTGGGCAGGTTCATCGGGAAAGGCATTTCGGTCCCCAAACTCCGTGCTGTATACCCCCACCCTGCGAGCACAGCGACCGGCAGCCTCATCTTGCCGCCCATCCAGTGCGCTCCCCGGGCAGCTTCGGGACCTTCGTAAATGGTATGCGCGTATTTGTCCGCTCCCAGTTTCTCGGTCGTCCTGCGCAGCCCTTCAGCCAGTTGGTCGCCAAAGCCTTGTCGGTAAGCGATCATATTGAGAAGCTTGGTCCACCACTCAACGGAGCGCACATCGGTGGGCATACCCACAAGCGATTCGGTATCAATTCCCATTGCTTTTGTGTAGTACAGCCAGGGCACGATGCCATAGATGATCTCGAAATGTCCAAACCCTAACTGTTCGGCCAGCTCGTGAATTTCAAAGCCCTTGGCAAATTTATCACTTTCCTCGTTATGAAAGAACTGCTCATAACGGGTATGGTTGCACCCAGTCATCGCGTGCAGAAGACCAGGGTGAGTAGTCGCCGGCACATCCCTCAACTCATAGAACCCGCAGCCATGCAGACAGCCCAGTCCACAGGAATGGCTGAGGAAAGAATAAGGTTTGTTGTCCACCAAACCCATCCAGTTGATCGCGAAATTCGGTCTTTCATTCGGTCCGACCCAGGACCACCAGAATGGATTCTCCTCTTTGTCTGCCAGGCTGATGTCCATCCAGGGATGGTTGATCTTCTTGGGAAAGATATCTTCAGTGACTTTTATCAGCGCTTCAGGATCAGCCACCCTGACTTGATGCTTGCCTTTGGTCAGGGTAATTGCCTTAAGGTTTTTCGATCCCATAACGGCGCCAAAACCGCCCTGTCCGGTCGCACTGTGAATGCCACAGCCGATGATAGCAAAACGGACAAGGTTTTCGCCCGCAGGTCCGATTCCATAAGAAGTAGAACCTTCACCATGACGCTTATGCAGAACTTCTTGAGCGTCGACCAACCCCATCCCCCACAGGTCCTTTGCCGATCTGAGTTCAGGACCGGCATCGGCAATGAGAAGATAGGATGGTTCAGGGGCTTTGCCTTCTAAAATAATGCCGTCATATCCCAGCCATTTCAGTTGCGTCGGAAAAGCGCCCCCAATACTGGAGTTGGTATATTGCTCAGGATAACTATAAGGGGAAATGCTGACGAATTCACCCCGACCGCTGGAAGGGGCGGCAGTTCCACCCGTTACACCGGCAGTGAAGATCAATTTGTTTTCGGGGTCAAAAGCTTTGATACCGGGTTTCATCTCCTCCCACCAGATACGATGTGCCACGCCCATCCCACCGATATACTTGGGAACATATTTCATCGTATCAACGGTAGAAAAAGTACCTTTAGTGAGGTTTACCCTCAAAATTTTTCCAGTCCAACCGCATTGTTCACTCACGTCATGCTCCTCTCTAGTACGCTTTTAATTCCAAACACATGGTCGGGCACATTTGTACACAAACCGGGCCCTCTGGTCTGTCTTTGCACAAGTCACACATGACAGCTTTTTTCTTGACACTGTTGAAGTTAATTCGTGAGGGTTCCAACGGGCAGGCCTTGAGGCACATCTTGCACCCGGTACACAAATCTTCGTTAACAAAGCGAGCGCCTGTAGCCTCATCAACCTGGATGGCTCCAACCGGGCAAGCCGCCATGCAGGATGGGGAGATGCACTGCTTGCACGTTCGCACAAAATAATCTCCCTTGAATGTTTCACTGACTTCCCAAATCCGGTTGAGTTCTGCTCCGCAGGCGCCTTCGTGCACCAGAGCGCAGTACAGCTCACAGACTTTACAATCCTGACACGCTGAAATCTTCGGGTCCACCATTCCAATGTAACCCTTGGCCTTTGGAACAGCGTGGGAATTGATGGTGACTTCTTTTACTTTCATTGAATTCCTCCGTTGATAATGCTTTGATTGTCCAAAACAAGTTTTCGCACGGCGAGAGAGATGTTCAAAGTGAATTTACAATCGTTCTTAATCAAGAATTTTCTCGGCAAATTTTGCTGGCGACCAACGAACCGCCTGCGCCTACGAGCGCGCTTGATTTTGAACTCACCTTTGTCATCCTCCTCTATTAAAATTTGATCCGACTTCAAAATTGAAACAGGGAACATAGATCGATTTTTTATTGGGCATTACCATTACTCAGTGATGGTAATTTTTTTGCCTCCTTTTCTCCTTTGAAAATGTAAAAAGCCATAGCTACCAACAAAGATTCCTTGTTGATAACTACGGCTCCTTTTCAAATGCGGGAGGCAAAGGAATTACTCCCTTTACCCAATGTTCTCATGAGCCCATGGGTCCATGAGAATCGGAGCGCAATTATTAAATTTCGAAGGGTACCTGTATGTTACAGGTGGCCGTTTGAAATCAAACCTTGCCCTTCTTCTTGATGAAGATTACTTTGAACTTACCCATTCTTAATCTGGAATTATACGATCCGGATTTGAGGTTGGATAGATACTTGCCGACTAACGTTTTCGATTTAAACACTTGAATAATTGTGCATTAAGCACTATGATGTGGAAGGCGGACCCATAAAAGGACATTCCAATGAAATTAAGTATGTTCATACTCGCCGATTGGCTGGATAAATATCACCCTTCCATAAACATTAAGGAAGGGCAACCCCTATTGTCTGGGGTGAGGATATACTCCGGCGAAGATCGTACTGGAGACGACTCTGTACTCTACATCGGCCGCGCTTCCGATTTCTATCCGGATCAATTCACTGAAGATCAAATCATTTGTGCAAACAGGCAAGATTGGCTTCTGATCAACTCGAAGGATATGAATTTGGTTCTGAACGATGTCCTTAGAGCCTTTGAATTCTATAACGAGTGGGAAACCAGTTTAAAAGAAGCCTCTTATTCAAATTCATCATTTCAAATGCTGGTCGATTTGAGTTATCCGGTTTTTAAGAACCCCATTTTTATGGTGGATTGGTATGGAAAAGTGCTTGGATTAACTAGCCAGAGTGAAGCTGAGATGGATGGTACCACCTGGGATTATATGCGTACGAATGGTTACCTTCCAGCTTACGTTTACGATCGCGTCAAAATTAGCAACAAGCAGTTTCGACAAATTGAAAACAAAAAAGAAATCACCTACTTGGACGTGCCGCAATTTAATTATCATTGCATTCACTGCACGATCTTCATTGAGAACCAGCCTTTCATGAATTTTGAAATATCTCAAAAAGAAACTGAATTGACGGAAGGAATGCGTCAGTTGGCTGAGATTTTACGCCAGGCCTGTTTGATTAAGCTTCAGGCTAGCGATGCGACAACCTTCATTCCACCTACCATGGCACTTCTCTCCGATCTGTTATCTGGAAAACCTTACAATCCAGAGGCATTGCGCCATGTGCTTTTTACACTGGGTTGGGACAATACAAAAAACTGGTATCTAGTGACGTTTCTCAATCCTTTTTCAGGTGAAATGTCCAGAACAGTATTATTACAGCAACTCGGACGGGAAATTCCTCGCGGCTTTTCTTTTGAATGGGAAAGTCACCTCATCATGCTGATCGACTGTGAAGATTGGGATGCAAACTTACCCGCCTTGGCAAAATTGCTGAAGGAGGGCTCTTATGCTGCGGGTGTTTCAATGCCATTTAGCGATTACAAAGAATTGCCAGTCGCCTTCAAACAGGCGGAAGTGGCATTGTCCTTTTCCAACCGCGACTCGGTAATTAACTGGTGCACTGATCATGCGTGGGGATATATGCTAAGTGAATTTGTCCAGGATTTCAAAAGCGAAGGGATGCTTCATCCCGCAATTGAAACTCTCGAAAAATACGATCTAAAAAACGGCAGCGAACTGTTAAAGACCCTGCATACCTACCTATTAAATGAAAGGAGTGTCATCGATACCGCCAATAAGTTGTTCATTCACCGTAATTCCCTACGCTATCGCTTGGAACAAATCAATGACTTAATCCATGTGGATCTCGATAATCCTGAAGTCAGAATGTATCTGCTGTTTTCTTGTTTTATGAACGAACGAAAGCAGAAAACGGAATAGGCTATTCATGCCTTGGTTGATTTTGGGGGACCTTCTGTGCTGAAATGGATGGCAGAAACTGTAAATCAAATCACCGGCTCACAGGATTGAATCACTTACATTGTGGCTTTAAGAGTGAGAAAGTCTTGGTTTTATTCCTTAGAAAATGGCCGAATTCTCATCGATTGATAGATCTGTTTGCCCAGTTCTTTAAGCAACAAATAAAAAGTTACATTGTCAAGGCCAAATAGAAATGTCCTAATGCTGGCTGAATTGAAATGTCCTAAGGGTCAGGGAGAGGGACACCATTCCCAACAAGTGAATATAAAACGAAAGTACGCTTCTACCCGTACATCCAACACCCGGGGTAACAATTCATCCCACCGGCCAGCCAATTATGACAGCATAGCGACATATCGCCATTCGATAGCCATATCGACAATGCACCGGTCGACACCCATACCACCAGTCAATCCCTACCCAATTATCGCTCCCCAACCTGTCCAGCCAACCCCTACCATGCCTCCATATCCATAGATAGGGTTTAGTCTGTCCCGAAGAAAAACTAATTTACCAGACCTCCACTATTACCCAAGACTTCGGAGACCTGGTTTTACTATCGCGTCGGTGTAAGATCCCCCGCAGTACTCCCGGAATAACAACCAAGAGCGAATTTGTTGAGAATGTCAGCGATCTATCTTCATAGACAAAGAATCGCTCATGGTTGACGGGGGACCATGGAAATTCTATGAGGATCGAGTATTTTTAGATTTCTTGGAGGCTGAAATTGATGTTGATGCCCATTTTATTGAGGACAAATTAGTGAAAATTTCATTAAATTGGGAATTAAACACCACTTTTGGGGAAATAGTAGAAAAAGTTGGTGAACCTGATTATATTATCAATGTGCCTTTGTCGGGAGGACTGGAATGTCTGGAGCTCCTAGACAAGTTGTGCCTATATCCTCAGTTGGGTTTGTTTTTTGTTTTTGATCCTGGCATTTACGATCAATTAATAGAATCTGGTAATCTCGGGCAATCACTTTTATATGGTGAAGATATCATCAACAATTTGAGACATCGGGATGGATATGGTTCCATTCAAGAAAAATACCCTCCAGCCACGAGAGATATAACCATTGGCAATGATTATGAAATGATCCATCCGTACGTTTCTGCTTGTTATTCTTTCGGGCACTTCGTGCCTGACCTCCTGTCCGTAGGGAGCAGGCTTGAAGTCCCCGCGCCTTTCTGGGGAGCCTGCTCCGCACACAATAAAGTCAAATTTGCCTGGGAGGTTGTGGGCGTTGAATACGCAGCCTCTTTATTCACGTTGAGAATTGCTGCGGCTCCTACTCACTGATAAGGCGGCATTCCATATAAAACCGTTTATCCTTGGCGTGACCCATGGAGAAGGTTTTTCGCGGCAGGGCGCCATCCAGAATTACGGTCTGAAAGAATGAATCTTTGCCGATTGGCGGCAGGTAGAAACCTAAATTGCCAGACTGTTTACTGAGTTCTGTCACAATATCGTCGTCATGAACGTAATCAATCTGGGTAGTGGGGTGGAAAGCGAGGTATCTGTCCAAAAAGTCCTGCAGGCTGCCCACAGGCAGGTTGTGGCTAGGCTGGGTAAGTTCAACAACCGTGAAGCCACCCTGTTCAATCATGCCGAATCTTTGTGCGGGGTTTACCGGGTGGTTTACGAGTGAGACCAATTCTTGCATATCGGATACTGTTCTGAGCGTAATATTTGGAGAAAAAGCCTGATTAAGTTCAGCTTTGAATTGTGAATCGACATTGAACAAAATCCGATGAATTGCTTCAAAATTCAATGAAGGATCGTGTAGATTAACGATTTCTACCAGGGCATAGCGCGCGGGATGATCCATTCCGACCGTGGGTTTCAGTTCCTCCCAGATCGCCTTGGCAGTCGCCAGGGAGTGGTTGCCATCACCCATGGCAAAAAGGAGGGGGGGCGTATCTCCAGGCAATCCGTATCTTTTCGTGTAGGCCTCAGGTTCGATCAATTGATTAAGAGCGTTGCTGATGGAGCCTAACAGCTCAGGCTTTTCGATCAGGCGGCCGGATAGATGACCGCTGCCTTGCATGAGATCAAAATCGTAACAGACCTGAAGTTGATCTCTCTCTTCGAGAACTTTTGAAAGCACTGTATGGAGTGGATCGTCATACAATACTAGGATATGGGGGAGTTCCAGAGCTGCCCCGCGGCGTACCTGCATGCGCGGGGGAAGACGATTCAAGATTGTACCCTCAGTGGCTCGGATTAATGTCTGCGAACCCCGGTTGTAGTCGTAGGTTTCCAGGTCAAGCGCTAACACCAAGCCCACCTGCGTTTTTCCGTTTCGGCTGCGTTCCACCAGCATGATTCCATTGACCGGTTCGAGAATACCATCGGCGAGGTATTGACGCATGGTTGCCTGGGTGGACTGGATGCGATCACTCACATCCGGGCTGTGCAGCCACACTTCCGGAAGGATCATATGTAAGGTAGACGGCGCGTCGCCAACAAAATCGCCGACTTCCTGCCAATATTCTGGTTGGGAGGTGAACTGATCACAGGCGATAACTGCCCATTTGGTATGGTCAACGCTTTTGACTGGCAGCAAAATTTTTGGAACCTTGACGCCAATTTTTTCTGCAATTGTCATGGGGGAATCCCTTCGCAAAAGGTAATTTCCCCAATTGTATCAAAAACCAGGCTCAGGTAATAAAAACGAAACCAACAGTCCCTGGGCCTACGTGTGATCCAAGAACCGGGCTGAGGTCGCTGAAGATTTCTTCCTTGATCCGAAAGCGTTTGTGGGCTTCTTCGTGCAATTCGTCCAAAACCTCTGAAGCATTGGCAGAAACAAAACCAAGGAATTCGATGTTTCCCTTCGGACCTACAATTTCTTCCGCCAGTTCCACCAGGCGGGCGTGTGCCTTTTTTGATGTGCGAACCCGTTCACAGGGCACGATAAGACCATCTTTAAGCTCGAGAATAGGTTTGAGGTCCAGGGCAGTTCCCATGAATTTGGAGGCGGTATTGATGCGGCCGCCTTTGTACAAATATTCAAGCGATTCGACGGCAAAATAAACGTGCATCCGGCTGGCAGCGTCTATCGCGACGTTATTGCACTCCAACAGGGTTGCCCCTTGTTGGGCAGCTCTGGCAGCCAGGATGGTGATCATACCCAGCGGCAGTGAAGCCGACAAAGTATCCAGTACTTCAATCCGCTCCCCGGGAAATTGTTTCGCAGCGGTGGAAGCAGAAAGATAGGTGCCGGATATTTTTGAGGAGAGCGGTAAGGTCAGGATGTCGTAGCCTTGCTCGATCAGGGGTAAAAACGTTTGGTAAAACGCGGCCGCGCTGGGTTGTGATGTGGTTGGAATGGTCTTGGAGGAAGACAGCCGTGTGTAGAATTCCCTGGGTTTGATATCCACCCCATCGAGATAAGACTTGCCTTCCCATTCGATAGTCAGCGGTACAATGTGAAGGTCGTACGCTTTATTGATACTTTCCGGGAGAGCTCCCGTGCCATCAGTAACAATTGCAACTTTGCCCATGTTTTTTCCTTTTCTGAGTATACAGTTCCTGCCATATATAAACCCAGCAGTAACGGAATAGTTACATCTGGCTTAGAATTGACTCATAAAAAGCTCTCCGCTTGTCTACGATTATGGCAGCAATTCTCAATATGAATTTGTCAAAATCCATCCAAAGTAATTTTCGTAAATCAAGTAACGACTGGCAAAGCCTATTTCATATAAACGGACTAAACAGTTTGAAGCACGCTTCATCTGAGCGAAAGC